>JBKJSU010000606.1:0-6898 GCA_046594415.1 Casimicrobiaceae bacterium
CGACGTCGTCATGATTTTCGACGAATGCACGCCCTGGCCCGCCACGCCCGAGGTAGCCGATGAGTCGATGGAACTGTCGTTGCGGTGGGCCCGCCGGTCGCGCGACGAGTTCGATCGCGGCGGCAATGCCAATGCCCTCTTCGGCATCGTGCAGGGCGGGATGTACGACGACCTGCGCGACGCGTCGATGGCGGGACTCACCGCCATCGGTTTCGACGGCTACGCCATCGGCGGCCTGTCGGTGGGCGAACCCAAGGACGACATGCTGCGGGTGCTGACCCGTACGGCACCGTTGCTGCCGGCCGACAAGCCCCGCTACCTGATGGGGGTTGGCACACCGGAGGACCTGGTGGCCGGCGTCACCGCCGGCATCGACATGTTCGATTGTGTGATGCCCACTCGCAATGCGCGCAACGGCTGGCTCTTCACGCGCTTTGGCGACGTCAAGATCCGCAATGCGAAGTACAAGACCGACACCACGCCGGTGGATCCGTCGTGCGGTTGCTATGCATGTGCCAATTTCTCCCGGGCCTACCTGCACCACTTGAACCGGGTCAACGAGATCCTGGGTGCGCGGCTCGCCACGATCCACAACCTCCATTACTACCAGGAACTGATGGCCGGCCTCCGCGAGGCGATCGCCGCAGGGACGTTGCCGGCCTTCGTGGCCGAGTTTCGGGCGCAACGGCGCCACATGGTAGAATCGTGAGTTAATCCGCGCCTTTGCGCGCGCCGGCCCCAGACTGCCTTTGTAGCGGACTGACGGGGCGCCGCGCGGTCCCTGCCCTGGAGGTCTTGACCCGTGTTTATCAGTTCTGCTTACGCTCAAGCGCCCGGCGGCGCGTTCGGCGGCGAATTCATGACGTTCCTGCCGATGATCGGCATCTTCGTCGTCTTCTATTTCCTGCTGATCCGTCCGCAGCAGAAACGCGCCAAGGAAACCAAGGCGATGCTCGAGGCCCTGCAGAAGGGTGACGAAGTCATTACTGCCGGTGGCGTCGTAGGCCGCGTGCAGAAGCTGACGGAGCAATACGCCACGATCGAGATCGCGCCCGCCGTCGAGATCAACGTCCAGCGCGCCGCGGTCGCGCAACTGCTGCCGAAAGGCACGATCAAGGCGCTGTAGGCGCCACCAGGTGATGCGCGGCGGCTGTCGCCGTCCGCGTGCGACCCCACTTTTCGCCTTCCGCCGCGCTGCGGCTCTGATGCCGCCGCGGGGCCAGCGACCACCTCGAGCCGCCCGCCATGAATCGCTACCCGCTCTGGAAATACATCGTCATCGCCGTCGCGCTGGTGGCGGGATTCCTCTACACGCTGCCCAACTTCTTCCCGGAAGTACCGGCCGTGCAGGTGTCCTCCGCGCGCGGCAAGGTCGACGCGACGTCACTGGCGGCGGTGGAAGATGCGCTCAAGGCGGCCAACATTCCCTTCCGCGGCATTGCGCTCGACTCCACGGGCATCAAAGTCCGGCTGTCCGACACCGATACGCAGTTGAAGGCCAAGGACCTGCTGCAGGCCAAGCTGGGCGAGAACTACATCGTCGCGCTGAACCTGCTGTCGTCGTCCCCGCAATGGCTGGCGGCCATCGGTGCGCTGCCGATGTACCTCGGCCTTGACCTTCGTGGCGGGGTGCACTTCCTGCTGCAGGTGGACATGAAGGCCGCGCTCGACAAGGTGGCCGACCGCTACACGACGGACCTGCGTTCGCTGCTGCGCAACGAAAAGGTCGCGTACGCTGGCGTCGCGCGTGAAGGCAATAACGTCGTCGTGCGTTTCCGCGACGATTCCGAGCGCAACAAGGCCCGCATTCTCATCGAGAAGAACTTCGCCGACTTGCTGCTCCGCGAAACGGACGGCGCTGCGGGCGAATACCGGCTGCTGGCCAGCCTGAAGCCCGATGCACAAAAGCGTTTCCAGGACGGCGCCGTCGCGCAGAACATCCAGATCCTGCGCAACCGCGTGAATGAACTGGGCGTGGCCGAACCGATCATCCAGCAACAGGGTGCGGAACGCGTGGTCGTGCAGCTGCCCGGCGTGCAGGACACGGCACGCGCGAAGGATCTGCTCGGCCGCACCGCGTCGCTTGAGATCCGGATGGTCAATGAGGAACCCGGCGTGCTCGAAGCCGCGCTGGCCGGCAGCGTGGCGATCGGCAGCGATCTCTTCACCGAGCGCGGCGGCTCGCAGATCGTCGTCAAGCGCCAGGTGGTGCTGACCGGCGACCGCATCAACGACGCGCAGCCTGGCTTCGACCAGCGTACCAACGAACCCGCCGTGCACATCAATCTCGACGGCACCGGCGCGCGCATCTTCAAGGAGCTCACCCGCGAGAACGTCGGCAAGCGCATGGCCATCGTGCTCGTGGAAAAGGGCAAGGCAGAGGTGATCACCGCGCCCGCCATCCGCGAGGAAATCGGCGGGGGCCGCGTGCAGATCAGCGGCCGGATGACCACCCGCGAGGCCAACGACGTCGCGCTGCTGATGCGCGCCGGCGCGCTGGCGGCGCCGATGGAAATCGTCGAGGAACGCACGATCGGTCCGTCGCTCGGCGCCGAGAACATCGACAAGGGCTTCAAGTCGGTGACCTACGGCTTCATCGTGTTGGCCATCTTCATGTGCGTCTACTACATGCTGATGGGCGTGATCTCGACCATCGCGCTGGCCGTGAACCTGATGCTCCTGATTGCGCTCCTGTCGCTGCTGCAGGCCACACTGACGCTGCCCGGCATTGCCGCCATCGCGCTCACGCTGGGCATGGCCATCGATGCCAACGTGCTGATCAACGAGCGAATCCGCGAGGAGCTGCGCGGTGGCGCCACGCCGCACGCCGCGTTGCAGACGGGCTATGAGCGGGCGTGGGGCACCATTCTCGATTCCAACGTGACCACGTTGATTGCCGGCGTGGCGCTGTTCCTGTTCGGCTCGGGCCCGATCCGCGGCTTCGCCGTCGTGCACTGCCTCGGCATCATGACGTCGCTCTTCTCCGCGGTGTTCGTGTCGCGCGGACTGGTGGCGCTGATCTACGGCAACCGCCGCAAGCTCGACAAGATTTCGATCGGCCAGATATGGCGGCCTCCCGCGGGCACCTCCACCGCGCCCACCAAGACCTGACCGCGTCGGCCCCGACGACCGCACCAGGAACCACACATCATGGAATTCTTCCGCATCAAGCGCGACATCCCGTTCATGCGGCACGCGCTCACGTTCAACGTGATCTCGCTCGTGACCTTCCTGCTGGCCGTGCTCTTCCTCGCCACGCGTGGCTTGAATCTCGGCGTCGACTTCCGCGGCGGCACGGTGATCGAGGTGTCGTTCAGCCACGCTGTCGACTTCAACCGGCTGCGCGCGTCCATCGACAAGCTCGACCTGGGCGAGTACTCGGCGCAGGCCTTCGGCACCTCCGACACGGCGTTGATCCGGCTGCCGCTTAAGGCCGGCACGTCCAGCGCGGCGCTGTCCGAGCGCGTGATGACGGTGCTCAAGGCCGACGATCCGTCGGCCCGGCAGCAACGCGTCGAATTCGTGGGCCCGCAGGTGGGCAAGGAGCTCTACGAAAACGGCGCGCTGGCCCTGCTGCTCGTTTCGTTAGGCATCGTCGGCTACCTCGCGTTGCGTTTCGAATGGCGTTTCGCGATAGCGGCGATCGTCGCCAACCTGCACGACGTCATCATCATCCTCGGCTTCTTCGCGCTGTTCCAGTGGGAGTTCGGCCTGCCGGTGCTCGCCGCGGTGCTGGCGGTGCTCGGCTACTCCGTCAACGAATCCGTCGTGATCGCCGACCGGATCCGTGAAAATTTCCGCAAGATGCGCAAGGCCACCGTGACACACGTGATCGACAATGCGATCACCAGCACCATCTCCCGCACGATGATCACGCACGGCAGCACGCTGCTGATGGTGCTGTCGATCCTCTTCTTCGGTGGCGAGACGCTGCACTACTTTGCGCTGGCGCTCACCATCGGCATCCTGTTCGGCATCTACTCATCGGTGCTGGTGATGGCGCCGCTGGTGATGTGGATGGGCGTGTCGCGCGAAGATCTCATCAAGCCCGACAGGAAGGGCACCGGCCCCGCCGGCGAAAAGATCCTGCCATGAGCGAGGCGGCGGCGCGCCGCTGCTGACAGCCCGTGTTGACGACGCTGTTCTATTCGATCCTGTCGCTGGATCAGACGCTTGCGGTGATCGCCGGCCAGTACGGGCCATGGCTGTACGCGCTGTTGTTCGTGATCATCTTCGCCGAGACCGGCCTTGTCGTGCTCCCGTTCCTGCCTGGCGACTCGCTGCTGTTCATCGCCGGTACGGTCGTGGCCTCCGCCGGCCTCAATGTGCACCTGCTGGTGATGCTGCTGATCGTGGCCGCCATCCTCGGGGATTCGCTCAACTACTCGATCGGGCGCTACATCGGGCCCAAGGTCTTCGACCGGCCCGATTCGCGCTGGATCAAGCAAGACTACCTGCGCCGCACGCAGGCCTACTACGACAAATACGGCGCGCTGACGATCGTCATCGGCCGTTTCATTCCGATCATTCGCACGTTTGCGCCGTTTCTCGCCGGCGTTGCCGCGATGCACTATCGCCGCTTCTTCGTGTACAACGCCATCGGCGGTGTGTTGTGGATCGGCTCGCTCGTCTATGCCGGCTACATCTTCGGCAACATTCCCTGGGTCAAGCAGAACCTGACGCTGATCGTGATCGGCATCGTGGCCGTTTCACTGGCGCCCGCGATTGCGACGTTTGCCAGCGAGTGGCGCGCCGGGCGGAAACGCTAGGGCGCGGGCGCCCGCGTTCAGACGCGCGCGGCCAGCGCGGCCGCGAGCCCGATGTAAGTGCCCGGCGTCAGCGCCTTGAGCGGGGCCTTGGCCGATGCGGGCAGATCGAGACCATCGATGAAAGCGTGCAACGTTGCCCGCGTCATGCCCGACTTCCCGCGCGTGAGCGCCTTTAGCTGTTCGTACGGATTGGCGATGCCGTGCAGGCGCATCACCGTCTGGATCGGCTCGGCCAGAACCTCCCAGTTGGCATCGAGGTCGGCTGCCATGCGCGGCGCGTCGATCTCCAGTTTCCCAAGGCCCTGCCGCAGCGACCCCCAACCGAGCAACGAATAGCCAAGTGCGACACCCATGTTGCGCAGCACGGTGGAATCCGTGAGGTCGCGCTGCCAGCGTGAAACCGGCAGCTTTTCCGCCAGGTGCCCGAGCATGGCATTGGCCAGGCCGAGGTTGCCTTCGGAGTTTTCAAAGTCAATCGGGTTGACCTTGTGCGGCATCGTCGAGGAGCCGACCTCGCCTTCCTTCACGCGTTGCCGGAAGTAACCCAGCGACACGTAGCCCCAGATGTCGCGGTCGAGCCCCAGCAGGATCGTGTTGACGCGCGCGATGCCGTCGAAGAACTCGGACATGTAGTCGTGCGGCTCGATCTGCGTGGTGTACGGGTTGAATTCGAGCCCGAGCCCGTTGACCACCCGCGCCGCGAGGCGCTCCCAGTTCACGCCGGGACACGCCACGACATGGGCGTTGTAATTGCCTACCGCACCGTTGATCTTGCCCTTGATGGGCACGTGCTCGATCGCCGCGATCTGGCGCTCGATCCGGGCGTAGAAATTGGCCATCTCCTTGCCCAGCGTCGTCGGCGTGGCCGCTTGCCCGTGCGTGCGCGACAGCATCGGGACGGCAGCGTGCGCATGCGCGAGCTGGCGCAGGTCGCCGGCAACGCCGCGCAGCGCCGGCAGCAGGATGTCATCGCGCGCAGCGGCCAGCGCCAGTCCGTGCGCAAGGTTGTTGATGTCCTCGGACGTGCAGGCGAAGTGGATGAACTCGGTGGCGGCCGCGATCTCCGGCACGCGGGCGAAGCGCTCCTTCAACCAGTACTCGACCGCCTTCACGTCGTGATTGGTCTTCGCCTCGATGGCCTTGACCCGCTCGCCGTCGGCCACGCCGAACGTTGCCGCCACGGCGTCGATCTCGGCGCGCGCCGCCGCCGAGAACGGCGCGATGGCGGTGATCGCGGGTTCGTCGGCCAGCGCGCACAGCCAGGCAAGCTCGACGCGGATACGGTGCCGGATGAGCCCGTATTCGGAAAAATGCTGCCGCAGCGCGGCCACCCTGGCGGCATAGCGGCCATCGAGCGGCGATAGCGCGACGAGATCGCTGGCCGCTGACTCGGAATGGTTGAAGGTGCCTGACATGACCTCGAAATGTTAGCACGCGACGCCAGCTTGCCGCGGGATGCCACGCGCAGTGTCAGGACCGATGCGCGCGCTCATTCCGGCGGTTCGTTCCAAGCAAAAGGCCCGCATCGCTGCGGGCCTTTCGCGTTTCCGGCCATGCCGGTGAACCGCGATCAGGTCTCGATCGTGTTCATCGTGTCGCCGGCGAGGTTCGGGTAGCGCACATGCTCCACCAGTTCCTGCGTCTCACGATCCGGTGCCGGCGTCAGCAGACTGACAATGATGATCACCGCGAACCCCACCGGCACGCCGAACAGGCCGGCCGAAATCGGCTGGATGTCCCACCAGATGTGATCTGCGATCGGACTGGTGACGCCAAACACGCCGCGCAGCCAGGGTTGGGTCGTGACCATGTAGAAGAACGTGGTGCACAGGCCGGCCAGCATACCCAGTGTGGCGCCCCACTTGTTCGCCCGTTTCCAGAAGATGCCTAGCGTCAATGCCGGGAAGAACGACGCTGCGGCCAGCGAGAATGCCGCCGATACCAGGAACAGGATGTCCGCCGGCTTCTGCGCTGCCACGTACGCGGCGAACAACGCCACCACCAGCAGCAGGATCTTGGAGATGGTCACCCGGCGTGCGGTGGACGCATTCGGATCCAGCATCTTGTAGTAGAAGTCGTGCGATAGCGCGTTGGCAATGGTCAGCAGCAGACCGTCCGCAGTGGAAAGC
>JBKJSU010000019.1:0-4002 GCA_046594415.1 Casimicrobiaceae bacterium
CGGATCGTTGAACACTTGAGCCCGCGCGAAACGCGCGTTGTCGCACTCGGCAAGCCGTCGGATCGGGAGCGCCACAGCTGGTACTTCCAGCGCTATGTGGCCGAGTTACCTGTCGCAAAGGAACTCGTCCTGTTCAATCGCAGTTGGTATAACCGCGCGGGCGTCGAACACGTAATGGGCTTTTGCTCCAAGGCGGAACACCGGGAGTTCATGCAATCCGTGCCGAAATTCGAGGAGATGCTCGTCAATTCCGGCATTAGGCTATTGAAGTATTACCTTGACATCGACAAATCGGAGCAAATCCATCGCCTCGCGGAACGTCGCAAGGATCCACTCACACAGTGGAAAGCGAGCGAGATCGACGCTGTCGCTGTCAAGAATTGGGAGGCGTACTCGAAGGCCCGCAATGCGATGCTTCTGGGAACACATACCGCAGTGGCACCGTGGACCATCGTGCGTGCGAATGACAAGCGTCTCGCGCGATTGAATCTGATCCGCGACATCCTGTCGCGCATGCATTACGCCGGCAAGAAAGAAAAGCTCGTTGAGGCCGACCGCCGAATTGCGTTCGAGTTCACGCCGGATTGCATCCAATCGCAGCGCCTCGCACGCTGAAACCCATTCACCAAGGAGCATCCATGAAAACCAGCGCCATTGAAGTGCACGACATGTTGTCGGTATTCAGCGTCGACGAAGTCGAGAAGCGCATCGGCGAGGTACCCGGCGTCGCGAGCGTGACCGTGAACTTTGCTGCCGGAAACGCCACCGTGCGCTATGACGAGACACAACTCGAACCGACCGATATCAAGTCGGCCGTGCGCCAGCGCGGTTTCGACCCCGCTGCGCCCGCGGCCGGCACGGCGGGCGATGGCGACGAAGGCAATGCGGCATCGGGTGCGCCGCCCGCGGCCACACCGGTCTCACCGCCCGCAGGCGCGGCGCCTGCGCCGCCCGATACTCCGGCCTCTCCCGCCGCCGCCGGCGGCCCAGCACCTGACAAGGCGGCCGCCCCCACGGCACCAGAGCCTCCCGCGGCCGAGCCGCCCGTCGTGCCCGACGCTGCCGCGGGCGACGAGCCGAAGGACAAAGCGGCAACGGAGAAGAGTTAGCGCGCCATCTCGCCCACCAGGTTGGCGCCGCCCCGAACGCAGAAGCCCTGGCACTCGACCCAGCCAGTTCCCAATGGGCCAGCAACCGTTCCACAGGAGATCGCTATGTCAACAGTAACCGTTTCGCGAAACACCGCCCAGGATTTGCCGCCAGCGTTGAGAAGTGCCCAGGCAGCCGTCCAGCTGCCGGAAGTGCAGGAGATGCTGCGCAGACTGTCCGGCCACGGCCTGGGCATCTTCATGCCACACATGCACGATGAAGGGACGGGCGACTTCCTGTCCCTCCCCGATGACGTCACGCAGGTGGAATCCGGCCTCGAAGTGTCCTTCCAGCCCGCAGCAGAAATCGCCAACCAGGCCGACCGGTATCTGCCGGTCGCGTGGCTTTGGCGAGCCGGTGCGGTGACCGCCGCCGCCGCGTGCGAAATGGTCGAGCCGGATTCGCCTGATGACGACGAGCCCCCTGTTAAACACAAGATGCCACCGCCAATCTGATTCCTTACAAGCGTTCGGCCGGCTTCATGGCACCGGCAAGGACCTCTGCACATGAAGCCGACGAAGGAAACAGGATGAAGACAAGCGTTATCGAAGTTCACGCCATGCTGTCGGTGTTGAGCGTAGACGAAGTGGAAAGGCGGATCGGCGAGGTGCCGGGCGTCGAGAGCGTGACGGTGAACTTCGCCGCCGAGAACGCCACCGTGCGCTACGACGAGGCCCGGCTGGAAGTTGCCGACATCAAGTCCGCACTGCGCCTGCGTGCGCACGAGCCCGCCACACCCGCTGGAGCCGCTGGGCCTGCGTCCGACAGCGGGCCGGCAGGCCATGCCGCCGAACATGCATCCCTTGCGCCAGCCGCGACCAAAGCCCCCCAGGCGGACATGCCGCCCGCTGCAGCGCCGCCAGTGGTGCCGGTAGCCCCGGCTGCCGCTGCACCCGCACCGACCACCCCGACCACATCAGCCGCGGCGGCGAAGCACGAAGCCGACGCCATGCCTGCCGGGATGACGATGCCGGACAGTGCGGCAACCGGTTCCGATGCAGCGGCTGCACCCAAGGTTCCCGATTCGTCCGCGCCGGACGCACGAGCCGAGCCAGTTTCACTGTGGCAGCGGCTGCGATCGTGGGTGTCCCCGGCGGCAGCTGCACCTGAGAACCAGAAGCCTGCGGCAATCGCGCCAGCAGGCGCCGATCACAAGGGTCATGCAGCAAACGGCGGCTCCTCCTCGCCCATGTCCTCCGACATGGCGCAGGAGATGGGGCACGGTGGCAACATGGACCTGCCGACGATGGTCCGCGACATGCGCAATCGCTTCTGGATTTGCCTCGTCTTTACGGTGCCGATCTTCATTTATTCGCCGATGGGCAATCTCTTTCCGGCGCCGGCTCCGCCCTTTGGTCTGCCGCTCAACCAGTGGCTGTTCGGCTTGGCCAGCGCCGCGGTTCTCTACCCAAGCTGGCCGTTCTTCGTCGCGGCCTGGCGCGCACTGTTGAACGGCAAGCTGAACATGGCGACGCTGATCGTGCTCAGCGTGGGGACCGGCTATCTGTTCAGCGTCGGCGCCACCTTCTTCTTCGAAAGCGACCAGTTCTTCGAAGCGGTGTCGGTATTGCTGGTGTTCATTCTGCTCGGGCACTGGTTGGAAATGCGCGCTCGCGCCGGTGCGTCGTCGGCCATCAAGGCGCTGATGAACCTGACCCCGGCCAAAGCCTTCGTGTTGCGCAAAGGCACCGAGGTCGAAGTGGCCACCGCTGAGGTGGTGGTGGGCGACATCGTCGTGATCCGGCCCGGCAACAAGATCCCGGTGGATGGCACCGTCGAGTCGGGCGATTCACTGGTCGACGAATCGATGCTCACCGGCGAGTCGATGCCGGTGCAAAAAGGTCCGGGTGCGAAGGTGGCCGGTGCCACCATCAACACCAGTGGCACATTCCGCTACAAGGCCACCAGGGTCGGCTCCGACACGGCCCTGGCCCAGATCGTCAAGCTGGTGCAGGAGGCGCAGAACTCCAAGGCGCCGGCGCAATTGCTGGCCGACAGGGCGGCACAGTGGCTGGTGGTCGCCGCCATCGGTGTCGGACTGCTGACCTTCGCGGTGTGGTTCTGGTGGATCGGCCAGCCCCTGCTGTTCGCCGTCACGCTGACCATCACCGTCTTCGTCATCGCTTGCCCCGACGCACTGGGCCTGGCCACGCCCATGGCGGTGATGGTGGGCACCGGATTGGGCGCCGCCAACGGCATCCTGTTCAAGAACGCGTCGGCGCTGGAAGATGCCACTAAGCTCAACGTCGTCGTCTTCGACAAAACGGGCACGCTCACTGTCGGCAAGCCGGAGGTGGTCGACATGGTGATGGCCGAAGGCATCACCGAAGACGCGCTGCTGCTGGCGGCGGCGGCCGTTGAGCAAGGGTCGGCCCATCCGTTGGCGCAAGCCGTCTTGCGACGCGCTGCCAAGCTGAAGGTCGTTGCACCGACCGGATTCAAGAGCATTGACGGCCAGGGCGCACAGGCGCAAACCGCCGCCGGTACGGTCTTCCTTGGCAACCGTCTGCTGATGGACACCCAGAAGCTCGCGCTTGGCCCGCTGGAAGCTGACGCTGCGCGGCTGCAAGGCGAAGGCCGGACAGTGGTTCATGTGGCGCAGAACGGCAAGGTGATCGGCCTGATCGCCATTGCCGACGCCATTCGACCCACCGCCAAGGCGGCGGTCGCCAAGCTGCGCGAGCGCGGCATCGAGGTGGTGATGCTGACGGGTGACAACGCCGGCACCGCCAAGCGTATTGCCGCTGATCTGGGCATCACCAGCGTGCTGTCCGATGTGTTGCCCGGCCAAAAGGCCGCCAAGATCAAGGAACTGCAGGCCACCGGCAAACGGGTCGGCATGGTGGGCGATGG
>JBKJSU010000020.1:0-5328 GCA_046594415.1 Casimicrobiaceae bacterium
GCACGTGCTGGGGCTTGCCGCGCACGACGTGGTGGTCGAATGCCGCCGCATGGGCGGTGGCTTTGGCGGCAAGGAAACGCAGATGTCGCTGTTTGCGTGCGCCGCCGCGCTGATCGCGCGGCGCACCGGGCGCGCCGCCAAGCTGCGCCTCGACCGCGACGACGACATGCGCTCCACCGGCAAGCGCCATGCCTTCGCGTACCAATACGACGTCGGCTTCGACGCCGACGGCCGCATCCTCGGGCTCGACCTCACGCTTGCGTCGCGCTGCGGCTTTTCGGCGGACCTGTCCGGCCCGGTCAATGATCGCGCCGTATTTCACGCCGACAACACATACTGGCTGCCCGACGTGGCGCTGCACAGCTTTCGCTGCAAGACCAACACGGTGTCCGATACCGCCTTTCGCGGCTTCGGCGGGCCGCAGGGCATGTTCCCGATCGAGCACATCGTCGACGAGGTGGCCCGCGCCCTCGGTCGCGATCCGCTCGACGTGCGCATCGCCAATCTCTACGGCACCACCACCAACAACGTCACGCCGTTCGGCATGACGATCGAGGATAACATCGCGCCGGAATTGATCGCGCAGCTCGAGCAATCGTCGCGCTACCGCGCGCGGCGACAGGAAATCGCCGCCTGGAATGCCGCCAACGCTGTGATCAAGCGCGGCATCGCGTTGACGCCGGTCAAGTTCGGCATCTCGTTCACCGCCACGCACTACAACCAGGCTGGTGCATTGCTCCATCTCTACAACGATGGCACGCTACTGCTCAACCACGGCGGCACGGAGATGGGCCAGGGATTGTTCACCAAGGTGGCCCAGTGCGTCGCGCAGGAACTCGGCGTCGCGCTCCACGCGGTCCGCGTGTCGGCCTCCGACACCAGCAAGGTGCCCAACGCGTCGCCCACGGCGGCGTCCTCCGGCAGCGACCTGAACGGGATGGCGGCACGCGACGCGGCGCGCACGCTGCGCGCCCGGCTCGTGGCCTACGCCGCGCGCAAGTTCGACTGCGATCCGCAGATCGTCGACATCGCCAACGGCATCGTCACCGCTGGCAACAAGACGCTGCCTTTCGCGGAACTGGCGCACATGGCATACATGGCGCGCGTGCAACTTTCCGCCACCGGCTTCTACGCCACGCCCAAGATTCACTACGACCGCAAGACGTTGTCGGGCCGTCCGTTCTTCTATTACGCGTACGGCGCCGCGGTGTCCGAGGTGGCCATCGACACGCTTACCGGCGAGCATCGGCTGCTGGCGGTGGACATCCTGCACGACGTCGGCGCGTCGCTCAATCCCGCGCTCGATCGCGGCCAGATCGAAGGCGGCTTCATCCAGGGCTGGGGATGGCTGGCGCTCGAGGAGCTGTGGTGGAACGACCAGGGCGAGCTGAAGACCTTTGCCCCGTCCACCTACAAGATCCCCACGGCGCACGACGTGCCGGCGCATTTCAATGTGGCCTTCTTCGACGCGCCCAATCGCGAGGACACGATCCACCGGTCCAAGGCCGTGGGCGAGCCGCCGTTCATGCTGGCGCTGTCGGGCTTCCAGGCGCTGCGCGACGCCATCGCCAGCGTCGGCGGCCACCGTCACGCGCCGCGGCTCGACGCGCCGGCCACCGACGAGCGCATCCTTGCTTCGATCGACGAGCTGCGCGCGCGGGCAGGCACCCATGGCTGAGTGGCTCGCCGCGCTGCGCGAGCGCGTGCTCCGCGACGGTCGCGCCGTGCTGGTCACGATTGCGCACACGACGGGGTCCACGCCGCGCGAAGCCGGCACCACGATGGTGATTTCCGCCCACGACGCCGCGGGCACCATCGGTGGCGGCCATCTCGAGTTCGAGGCAATGCGCATCGCGCGCGACGCGCTCGCCAGCGCCGCGCCATTGGGAGCATGGATCGTCCGCTTCCCGTTGGCCGCCAGCCTGGGGCAGTGCTGCGGCGGCGTGGCCACGCTCGCCTTCAACGTCGTCCGGCAAGGGGAGCATGGCTGGCTCGACGCCGCGCTTGCGTGCCAGCGCACGCAAACCGCCTTCGCGCTGATCTCGCGCGTCGGCAGCCATGCCGCGCCGCTGCTCGTCAGCGCCGACAACGTCGTCGGATCGCTCGGTGCGCCGGGTGACGACTCGGCGGCGCTCGCGCTGGCGCGGCAACGCGTGGTCGCGGGCAGGGTCGGTGCGATGCTGGTGCCCCCCGCCACCGCGGACGGCGCCACGTTGCTTCTGCATATCGTGCGGCCCCGACACTTCCACATCCTGCTGTTCGGCAACGGTCACGTCGGTCGAGCGCTCGCGCAGGTTCTGGGCACGCTGGACGCCTCGGTACGCTGGATCGATGGCCGCGCGCACGACTTTCCCGTCCAGGTTGCCGGCAACGTCGCCAAGGTGATCACCGACGACCCGGTCGCCGAACTGAACGCCGCGCCGCGCGGCGCCTGGGTGCTCATCCTCACCCACAGCCACGCGCTGGACTTCGATCTGACGCAGGCGGCGCTGCGCCGCGATGACTGGTCGTACCTGGGCCTGATCGGGTCGCGGTCCAAACGCAACCAGTTCGAGAAGCGGCTGGCCGTGCGAGGGGTGCCTCCCGCGTCGCTGGCGCGCATCGTGTGCCCGATCGGCGGGCAACCCGGCATTGCGATCCACAGCAAGGACCCCGGCGCGATTGCCGTGGCGGTCGCCGCGGAAATGCTCGCGCTGCGCGAGGCGCTCGCCGCGCGCACCGGCCTGGGTGTCGCCGCAACTGCGGGCGTACCGGGCACCGGCGGCACGCAGGCCGGCGCGCACGTCCCGCGCGTCGCCACCCTCTGGACGTCAAGGCCATGACCGATTCCGCCACGACGCCGCGCCTGCAACTCACCGGCATCACCAAGGCCTATCCGGCGGTGGTCGCCAACCAGGACGTGAGCCTCACGGTGCTGCCCGGCGAGATTCACGCGGTGCTCGGCGAAAACGGCGCCGGCAAGTCGACGCTGATGAAGATCATCTACGGCGCGGTCAAGCCGGACACAGGCACCATCGCGTGGGAAGGCAAGGCCGTGGCCATCGCCAATCCGGCGCGCGCGCGGCGCCTGGGCATCGGCATGGTGTTCCAGCACTTCTCGCTGTTCGAGACGCTGACGGTGGCGGACAATATCGCGCTGGCACTGGAAAAAGAGCGCATCGGCGACGACCTGCCGGCGCGCATCCGCGACGTCTCCACGCGCTACGGCCTGCCGCTCGAACCCGATCGGCACATCCACACAATGTCGGTCGGCGAGCGGCAGCGCGTCGAGATCGTCCGCTGCCTGCTGCAGGATCCGCGGCTCCTGATCATGGACGAGCCCACGTCGGTACTGACGCCGCAGGCGGTGGAAAAGTTGTTCGAGACGTTGCGGCGCCTGGCGAGCGAGGGCTGCAGCATCCTCTACATCAGCCACAAGCTGGACGAGATCCGCGCGCTGTGCCACAAGGCCACGGTGCTGCGCGGCGGCAAGGTGACGGGCACCTGCGATCCGCGCCACGAATCGTCGACGTCCCTGGCGCGGATGATGATCGGCAGCGACCTGCCGCATCCGCAGCATCGCGAGGCGCAGACCGGCGCGGACGCGCTGGTGGTGCGCGACCTGTCGCTGCAAGCGGATGATCCTTTCGGCACGCCGCTACACAACATCAGCCTCACCGTGCGGGTGGGCGAAATCGTCGGCATCGCCGGCGTGTCCGGCAACGGCCAGAAGGAGCTGATGGCCGTGCTTTCGGGCGAGCGCCGCCTGCAGGACGCCGATTGCATCATGCTGCTGGGCCACGCCGCCGGACGCCTCGACGCCGCGCAGCGCCGCGCGCTGGGCTTTGCGTTCGTGCCGGAGGAGCGCCTCGGCCGCGGCGCCGTGCCCGAAATGTCGCTGGCCGACAATGCGCTGCTCACCGCGCACCGCCAGCAACTCGTTGCGCGCGGCTTCGTGCGCCACGACGCGGTGCGCGCCTATGCGGTGGAAACCATCCGTGCCTATGGTGTGAAGGCCGGGGGCCCCGATGCCATCGCGCGCAGCCTGTCGGGCGGCAACCTGCAGAAATTCATCGTCGGTCGCGAGATTCGCCAGAACCCCAAAATGATGATTGCGGCGCAGCCCACTTGGGGCGTCGACGTCGGCGCCGCGGCGCAGATCCGGCAGGCGCTGATCGACCTGCGTGACAGCGGCGTGGCGGTGCTGGTGGTGTCGGAGGAACTGGACGAGCTCTTCGAGATATGCGACCGGCTCGCCGTGATCGCGCGCGGCCGCCTGTCCGATGCGAAGGCGGTCAGCGACACCAATGCCGCTGAAATCGGCATGTTGATGTCCGGCTCGTTCATTGCGTCGGGCGCCGAACCCCATCGCCCGTTCTCGCCCGCCGGCATGGTCTGACATGCCGCTCGCGTTGCGCCGTCATCCATGCGTTCCCCGCCGCCACTGACCGCCCATGCGCCTTCGCCTCGAACCTCGTCGTGAACCGTCGCGACTGGCCGGTTGGCTGTCGCCGGTCGTGGCCACGCTCGCCGTGCTGGCCATCGGCCTGATGCTGTTCTCGGCGATGGGCAAGAATCCGTGGGAGGCGATGTACGTGTTCTTCATCGAGCCCATCGATACGCTCTACGATGTCGGCGAGCTGCTGCTCAAGGCCAGCCCGATCATGCTATGCGCCGTGGGCCTTGCCATCGGCTATCGCGCCAATGTGTGGAACATCGGCGCCGAAGGCCAGCTCATCATGGGCGCGATTTTCGGCGGCGGCGTCGCGCTGGCGTGCCACGGCTCGACCTCGTGGCTGGTGCTGCCGTTGATGCTCGTCGCGGGGCTGTTGGGGGGCCTCGCGTGGGCGACGATTCCCGCCTTCCTGCGCACGCGCTTCAACGCCAACGAAATCCTGGTGTCGCTGATGCTCGTGTACGTGGCCTCGTTCATCCTGTCGCTGCTGGTGCACGGCGCGTGGCGCGATCCCGAGGGTTTCAATTTTCCGCAGTCGAAGATGTTCAACGACAACGCACTGCTGTCCAACCTGCTGGGGGAAACGAGGCTCAACGTCGGCTTCCTGCTTGCGTTGGCGGCGGTCGCGATGGCGTGGCTCTTCATGCGCAAGAGCCTCGTCGGCTACCAGATGCGCGTGGCGGGCCTGGCCCCCGCCGCCGCCAACTACGCCGGCATTTCCGCCAACCGCACCGTGTGGCTCGGCATGCTCATCGGCGGCGGCTGCGCGGGACTCGCAGGCGTGGGCGAAGTGGCGGGCCCCATCGGCCAGCTGTTGCCGATCGTCTCGCCCGGCTACGGCTTTGCCGCGATCATCGTGGCCTTCGTCGGGCGGCTGCATCCGGTGGGCATCT
>JBKJSU010000067.1:0-3436 GCA_046594415.1 Casimicrobiaceae bacterium
TCGCCGCTGCGCACGATGCCGTGGCTTTCCTGCATGTACGCGTCCAGCGCCTTCAGCGAAACCTCCTTGGCCGGCGTGTCCACCATCTCGATGCGGCGCAGCCCATCCACCGAAAAACTGCGCAGGTCGTTGCGCAAATGGCACCACGTGTCGAGATACCAGTTCTCGCGGTAATGGACGAGGCGCTGCGGCGACACCTCGCGCGCCGAATGCGCGTTGGTGCTGCGCGCGTAGTACTCGATCTTCAGGCGCCGCCGCTTGAACAGCGCCGCCCCGACGAGCGAGAAGTGTTCCAGCGGCATCTTGCGCGAGCCGAAGGACAGGAGCCGGATGCGCTTGCGCACCTCCCCAGCCGAGGCCTCGCCGCCGCCGATGATCGCGTCCAGCCGCGCCATCAGCGGCGCGATGTGCGGGCCGATCAGCCCGCCCTGGTCGAGTGATGACAGCAGGTGCTGCATGGTAACGAGCGCATACGCTTCGGACTCGGTAAACCAGAGCCCCGGCAGCTCGAACTGTTGCGCGGACTTGGCCTTGACGTCGAAGCGGTAGCCGCGCAGATCCGCATCCCAGATCACCGGGGCGTGAAAGCGATCGCGCATGTATTCGAGATCGCGCTTGAACGTGGCCAGCGAAACTTCCAGCTCGCGCAGGAACGCGTCCCGGGGAACGACCGTGCGTTCGTGGAGCAGCGCGTCGATCTTGTAGAAGCGTTCGAGGCGATTCATCGTTGGTGGCGGGAATGCGTGGTGACGCGAGGCTAGGCGCCAGCCCAGGGGTCGACGCAACGCGCACCGCAGCGCTCGAGATCGAGCGTATTGCGCGTGACGACAACCAGGTCGTGCTGCAGGCTGGTGGCGGCAATCAGGCTGTCGATGACGGGCAAAGGCTGGCCGCGCGTTTCCGATGCACCGACCAGGGCGCCCCACCGTGCGGCCACATTTGCATCGATGGCCAGCAACCGATCGCGAAACCGCGCTGCAAGGTCCTGGCGAACCCATTGCTCGAGCGCAACTCGTTTTTTGGATGCGCCGAGCTTGGCGATGCCCTTTTCCAGTTCCCCGATCGTGATGACGCTGAGAAACAACTCGCGCTCATCACGCTCGCGCATCCACTTGACGACCGACGCCTTCGGCTTGGGCCGCACGAGTTCGGACACGACGCAGGTGTCGAGCAGCCACCTCACAACACCACTTGCCTGCCGGTATCGCGGCTGCGCGCCAGATCGAGGTCGACGCCACCCAAAGGCGACTTGCGCAGAAAATCGACGAGCGAATCATCGGGCTTGCGGGTAAGCCGTGCATATTCGTCCGCCGCTATAACCACCACGGCGTCATCGCCGCGCAGCGTGATCACCTGCGGCCCTTCGGCGGCGGCTTTGCGCACGACCTCGGACAGCCGGTTTTTTGCATCCTGGAGTTGCCATCGGGTCATTGCGCTCGCCTTGGACGTGAACTAGCTAGACAGTCTAGCCAGCTTTGCCAGTCTAGCGATTTTAGGGAGCGTCGGCAAATGGTCAACCTTGCGCACGACGGCCACCGTCAGTGGCGTATACGGCGATACCGGTGCCCCACCGTTGCCACGCGCCCGCCCGCCACGACCACGTAGACGCCCGCCAGCTGGTCCAGTTCCGCGCCCGAGGCCGCGCCATCCCGCACGATGCGCCGCTTGGCGTCACGGTCGAGATAGACGATGACCCCACCATGGCGGTCGTGCTTTTCGCGCCCGTAGTGCAGCACGTTTTCGATCAGCGCCGGGGGAATGCCGCGCTGTTGCATGCGGGAGCGGGCGTGACGGGTAAGCATTGCGGCAAGATCCGGGGCCATCACGTTCTCCTCACGGTTTGTGGAGACAGCTTGGCAGCGCACTAGCTCAAAGCGTGAGCCTGCCACGGTGGATGCTGGAATGCCAACACCGGGCCGATGAACGGTGCATCGGCCCGGCAACGACCGTCAGGCGTCGCGCTGGCCCTTGCCTTGTTCCGACTTCCGGCGCAGGAATGCCGGGACCGATAGTTCATCGAAGACACTGGAACTCGCTTCCTCCAACGACGCAAGCCGGCCGCTCATCGAGCGGCGGGCATACACGGCCTCCTTGCTGGCCATGCGTGAATTGCGCTCGCCGACCAGGCGCTTCATCGTGGCCAGGATGGCCGCCGCCCATTCGTGTTGCGCGAAGCGGTCTTGCGCCGTCTCCAACAGTTGTTCCGCCAGCAGCCAGTTATCCGCGGCAATGGCCACCTGCACGGCCGACAGCGCATCCGCGGCGTCCAGTTCCATGACGCGACGCGCAACGAGCTCGTCCGGCACCATGGCGCTGATCTGCTCGAGGCTCATGATGGGCAACGCCGGCACCGCCGCCATCAGGAACAGCGGCGTGCTGTCCTGCGTTGCCGCCTGCACCGACACGGTGATCGGCAGGCTGACCGCCGTTCCCGTCCCGACGTCGATGGCGGGAACGTCGAACTCCAGCACTGCCCACGCCTCCGAGGCAAAGGCGAGATCCGGCAGCGACCAGGTCATCGCCTCCCCTTCCACCGCCACGTAGTCGTTGCGCAACTTCACGCCGAAGCCCACCGGCGCGTTGACCTTGAGCACCAGCCCGCGCGCGCACAGGCTGGTGAGCAGCGCGAACTCGGCGGCGAACGGTTCGGCCAGGTCGGCGGCGGTTTGCCCGTAGTAGGCATTGCCGTGACCCGCCGTGGCCATTGCCAGCATCAACGATTCGTTGAAGTGCTCACCCAGTCCGTACGTGGACGTGGAGACGCCCCCCTTGGCCATATTCTTGCATTGCAGCGCGATCTGCTCCAGATCCTGCAGGCCCGCATTGGCGCAGCCGTCCGACAGCAGGATCACGCGATGCACGTCCTGGCCGACAAGCTTGGCCGCCAGTTCGTCCGCGCCCGCGCGCCAGCCGCCGTGCAGATTGGTGGAGCCACCGGATTCGATGGTGGCCAGCGCGGTGGCCAGCGCGAGCTTGTTGGCCGCGGGCGTGAGCGGCGCCACCTGCACGATTTCGTCATCGAACGCGAAGATGGCGGCGCGGTCGCCCGGCGCCAGACTGTCGATGATGTTGCGCGCGCAGCGCTTGGCCTCATCCAGCGGGACGCCACTCATCGAGCCCGAGCGGTCGAGCACCAAGGCGAGGTGCAACGGCTGGCGCGGGACCGTGCCCGCCGGCGGCGACGGCGCCTGGATGCGGGCCAGCACCCGCAGCGTGGTGGTTTGCCCGGCGGCCATGGCCGCCTTTTCAGGCGTGAGCAAAAGCTGGAACGTGGCAGCGGCGTTTTTTTTGTCGGGCATGGTGGGCTCCTTGAACGGCGTGCGTTTGGCACGTCGTTGGCCCATCATCAGGGTTCAGTCGCTCATGCGGTGAGCTTGCCTCCGGACGGCGGCGCCAACCACCGTTCATCGGCGTTGCCGCCATGCGAACCCTGGAT
>JBKJSU010000137.1:0-3215 GCA_046594415.1 Casimicrobiaceae bacterium
CAGCGCGCCCAGCGCCGCCTCCGCCTTCCACTCGGTGACGAAACCGATGATCGCGTTCACCACAATGACGATCAGAATGGCAACCGCCTCGATATTTTCCCCGAGCGCCAGGGCGACTCCACCGGCCGCCAGCAGCAACATGACGATGAGACTTCGGAACTGGTGAACGAATATCGTCAGAGCTGAGCGTTGCTTGACTCCTGCGAGAACGTTGGATCCTTGTTGCGCATACCGCAGGGCGGCCTCCGCACGGGTCAGGCCGTGCGTCACGCTCGTCCGCTGGCGCTTAGCCGTCTCTTCAGCCGCGAGCGTGTGCCAGGCTTCCGTCGGCTCGGGTGATGTCGCCGTCTGCCCGGGGACCAGCGGCTTTGATTCTATTTTCGCCGAAGCACTCGTCCTGGCGGGCGCCGCGTGCGCTTGATCTGCCGGGGCAGCCGCCGGCGATAGCCACGAACGCAGTCGCTGCAGCAGTGAAGTGGCTGCGTGCGCGGCGGCCCGCGCGGGTGCATCGGCAGGCTTGGGTGAAGCGGCTGGATGGGGCACCGCCGCTGCGGGAGTGTCCGGCATAGGCATGCCGGCAGGCATGGCTGCAGTGTCGGTTTTGGGCGTTGCGGCAGGAGACGTTTCGGGCGCAACCACCGGTGCCGACGGAACTGCAGGGACAGGCGGGGCGATGGGTGCAGCATCGGGAGCGGGGGGGGCTTGCGGCACTCCTGCATCCGCAGGCTTGGGCGCGGCGGCAGCGGTATTCAGGGCTGATTTTGGCGCAGCGGACGTGAGCGCGGGTGCGGCGGCCGACGCGGCGGATTCATACCCGCGCTGGCGCACGGCCGACTTGATATCGGCGATCTCGAGTCGGGTTTCGTCGTAGCGCACCGTGGCGCTTTCCGCAGCGTAATTTACCGTAACGCTTTCGACACCTGGCACTTCGCCAATGCGCTTTTCCACTTCGTCCACGCTCAATACCGACAGCATGCCGTGCACTTCAATAACGCTCGTTTTCATCGTGTCTCATTCGTCGTCTCCATGTTCAATATGTCTGGGAGCCAAGATCGACGCGACCTGACGCGATGACATTCATCAGTCGCCGCATCCGTTCTTTGCCGCCGGAGCAAAGCGTCGTCACGATCTTGTGGTCGCCAAATCCCGCGGCGAACGCGTCGATGGGCAACGACAATTTCCCCGAATAGACTCCCAAACTGGAGAGCACCCTCCCGGTTTAAGGACGCGCAGGCAGCTTTCAAAGGTTTGCTGAGTGCCGAGCGCTTCAATCGCGACGTCCACGCCGCGATTGAGGCGGCAATGCTAGTTGCACCAAAACAATTCGAACGAGATGAGTTGCTGGCTGGCCTCCTGCTGTTTCGCCTGCTCTATTGCATAATGCCATTTATGCTTTCACTGATCTTGCTGGGCGTTCGAGAAGTTCTGGTCAGGGCCGCGGGATGCAAGGCTACTCTTGCAAAACCAGTGCAACCCACAATGCCTCTCGTAGGCGCTATCGATTCCAAGGCCATCTAGCAGGTGAATCGTTCTCACTTTCGCAAACAGCCCGTTGCGTCCGACGCGACCAATACTTTTGCCTAGCGCAGCGCTTGTCGCCGGACCAGTAAACATGGGGTTAGGTCCCCCACCAGCCGACGGGAAAGGATGTTGCATGCGCGTTGCGATAGGCTTCGACGGGAGGGGGGAATGCAGATGACTTTTGGGGATCTCCGCGACCTGGTCAAAGCCGCCGCCGCGGGATGGGTTGACGACTACGCCCAAAGTATGGGCGCGGCGTTGGCGTTTTACACCATGTTCTCCATCGCACCACTGCTGCTGATCGTCATCTCGATCGCAGGGCTGGTCTTCGGCAACGAGGCTGCGCACGGCGAAATCTTCGGGCAACTGGAGGAATTGCTGGGCGCAACGGGAGCATTGGCGGTACAGGGTCTGCTCGAAAGCGTGCGCAAGCCTACCGAAAGCGTGACGGCCTCCGCGGTCGGCATCGTCCTTCTGTTGATCGGTGCGACATCGGTCTTTGGGGAACTCCAGGATGCCCTCGACCGCATCTGGCGCGCACCCGTGCGGGCACCGGGTCCCGGAGTCTGGGGACTGGTGCGGGCCCGATTGCTTTCGTTCGGCATGATCCTCGGAATCGGCTTCCTGTTGATGGTGTCGCTGGTCGCGAGCGCGGCCCTTGCTGGATTGAAAAAATGGTGGGGTCCGCTGTTCTCCGATTGGATAACCATCGCGAGCGGCGTCGAATTCGTGTTGAGTTTCGCGTTGGTGACTGTCGTGTTCGCTATGATCTACAAGATCATGCCGCGCGTGCAGATTGCCTGGAAAGATGTGTGGATCGGCGCCGGAGTGACGTCGCTGCTGTTCACGATCGGCAAGTTTTTGATTGGACTCTACATCGGCCGCAGCGGCATCGCTTCAGGCTTCGGCGCCGCTGCATCGCTGGTGGTGGTGTTGGTTTGGGTGTACTACTCCGCCCAAGTGTTTTTGTTCGGTGCGGAATTTACTTGGGTGTATTCCCACAAGTTCGGGTCGCGCAAGGATCTCAAATGAGTGAAACTTGCCTCGTGAGCCATTTGCATCACTCGCCTGCGCTAGCGCGATTGCCGAAGGTAGCGGGAACCGGCACTGGGGTCGTGGGCATGCAAAACGTTCTCAAGGAAATCACAAACAATTCGGACTTTAGCTTGATCGCCGACCACCGATGTATCCGCATTAGGAGCGGCGCGCGGGCAGCGCAGATAACACGCACGCGGCGGCCATCCCGGACAACCCTCGCCCGATGACGCCGCGATGTCGGGGCATGCGTGTGGTGAAAACGTTCATTCGTGGCCATGATTAATCGAATCAACGGAGCCGGCGGGGTCCCCTGATTGCGATTATTCAAGAAAAAAGGAGTTAGGTCGTTGACCTAACTCCTTGATAATATTGGTGCGCCCGGCAGGAATTGAACCCACGACCCCCTGGTTCGTAGCCAGGTACTCTATCCAACTGAGCTACGGGCGCATTAGCCCATTATTATACCTGTTCAGGACCGGCGTCCGCTACCCTGGCTGCCTAGAGCCTCCACACCGCCAGCCGCACGGCCCCGCCGCGCGCGCCGCCAGAGTTGCCATGCCTTGGCGCCCCATGCAGTGCCCAACCACGCGGCCAGCACCGCCACCGGCCAGGCCAGCACGCGCGGCGCGAAGAACGCCAGGGCGGCGATACCCAGC
>JBKJSU010000163.1:0-5510 GCA_046594415.1 Casimicrobiaceae bacterium
ACCAGCAGCGTCGGCGCCGTGCTTGCCGACTGCACCAGCGCCACCATCAGCGCCGACGGCGTCATCGTGGCCATCTGCCACGCGGCCGTCGTCACCTGCATCGTGTAGCCCAGCGCCACCATGATCGAGGCGATGTAGAACCAGCGAAACCGGCGGTGCCGCAGCGGCGAAGAGCCGAAGAGGGATTCTGCCGATGGTGCGTGTGCGCTGGCCACGGGGTGAAGTGTAACGCGGCGAGTGTGCGGTCATGACGTAGCGCCCTATCGCAGGAGCGGCTGCGTCAGGTGCGATAACACGGGTCAATCCGGTCCACGATCCTGACCAGCGCATCGAAGGCATCCTGCCCGGCGCCGAATTTCGGATTGAACTGCAGCGAATCGGCCGTGCATTGGCGCTGGATGTCGTCGGCGACAAGTCGCGGGGCACCCATCGCCATCGTCGCGACCTGGATTTCGCAGGCTCGCTGCAGCAGCCACAGAATGGCGAACGCGCGCGGCACGCCGTCGCCCCACGCCAGCAGCCCATGGTTGCGCAGGATCACCGCAGGTTTGTCGCCGATGCTGCGCAGCAGCCGCGGGCCCTCGTCAGCGTGCAGCGTGATGCCCTCGAAGTCGTGATACGCGAGCTTGCCGTGAAGTTGCGCGGAATAGAAATTCGACTGCGACAGCCCCGCCTCGAGGCTGGCCACCGCCGAGCCCGCCGTAGTGTGCGTATGCATGACGCATAGCGCTTGCGGAATGTGGCCGTGAATGGTCGCGTGCGGCGTGAAGCCGGCCGGATTGATGGGCCAGTCGGAGTGCCCGACGATGTTGCCGGCGAGATCCACCTTGACGAGATTGGACGCCTTGACTTCACTGTAATGCAGGCCGAAGGGATTGATCAGGAAATGATGGTCCGGCCCCGGCACGCGCAGCGAGATGTGGTTGTAGATGAGTTCGGTCCAGCCGAGGAAATGAAAAATGCGATAGGCCGCAGCCAACTCCACGCGCGCGGCCCATTCGTCGGGGGCGATGTCCGCACGTCTACCGGCAGCAGGCGCTGCGTCAGCCGCGCGTGCCGGCAAAGGAATACCCGGTGCATTCATTGCATCCTCCGCGAATCAGACAAACCTGAACTCGATGCCGCCCAGCGTGCCGTAGTCGACGCGAAAGCGGTCGCCGGCAACCCCGGTGATGGGTCGCGTGAACGATCCTGACAGCACGAAGTCTCCGGCCTCCAGTCGTACTCGCCGAATTTATTAACATATTAGTGATTTATCGCTCACATATTGGTTTGTCAAGGATTCAACGCGATGGGAGGCCGAATGCCTCGCCTGCGGTACGCCAATGCCTGCAGGCAAGGCGCAAGCCTCGCGGGCAGACGAGCGCGGCGGGCGTTGCCATCCTCGCCCCAGCGGCGGGCGCATCGGCTAAAATCATAAGCTTTGCACGTGCGCGCCAATTTGGGCGGCCGCGCAACCCCATCCTCGCGCCATGACAACCACCGCCGCCCTCCCCGTCGACGATATGGCGATCGCGCGTGCCACCGCCGCCGCCCACGCCGCCCCCACCAATGCGAGCGCATGGCTGGCATTGATCGCGCTGCTGCAGCAGGCGCAACGCGCGGACGACGAGAACGCAGCGCTGGTGCAGGCCCGCCAGCATCTGCCCGCGCATCCGCAGATCCTGCTGGCGGCCGGCATCAGTGCATTCCGGCAGGGCCAGCTCGACGAGGCGGTGCGCGCCCTCACGCAAGCGGCGCAACTCGAACCGACGTCCGCGGTATCTTGGGTGGTGCTGGCCCAGGTGGCCGAACGCAAGGGCGACCTTGCCACGACGCTGCGGCACGTCATGCATGCGGTCGATCTCGACCCGCGGCAGGCGCCGGTCCTGCTCGCCGTCGGCCGCGGCCTGCACTCGGTGGGTCGGATGGACGAGGCCGAGCAGGCGTTTCGCCACGCCGCGGAAGCGCAGCCCGATGCCGTCGAATCCCGGCGCACGCTCGCCAGTTTTCTGCTGGAATGCCGGCAGCCGGCGAAGGCGATGCTTGTGCTGGACCAGGCGTTGAAACTGGCGCCGCAGCATGCCGATCTCCATGCCCTGGCCGGCGACATCCTGCACGCCAACAACCATCTCGCTGGCGCGGCGCAGGCCTACGCAAACGCGCTGCAGCTCTATCCCCAGTCGGCCGACTGGATGAACAAGCTGGGCTGTGTGCAGAAAGCCCTGGGCAAGCTGGAACTGTCGGAGGCGACGTTACGCGGCGCCGTGGCGCTCGAGCCGACATCGCGCGTGGCCCGCGAAAACCTCGTCACGATGCTGGTCGAGCAGCAACGGCTGCCCGAGGCGCGGGTTCTGCTGCTCGAAGCCATGGCCGTGCCTGGCCTGGCCGAGGAGGCGCGCCGCAATGCCGCTGCGGTGCTGACGATTTTCCACGAGCACGACCAGCTGCGACCCATCATCGTGCAGTCCGTCGCGCAAGGCAACGACGCACTTTTGGCCCGCGTCATCAGCCAGAAGCCCGATACGATGCTGACGCTCGACGAGCCGCGCGTGGAAATGTTGCACGGCCTTTCGCTCAAGACCGGCGGCCCGGTACGCGAACGTGAAAACGAGCGCTTCGCCCGCGGCCTGCCCACCTGGACCGGCTGGCCAGCCTTCGAAGCGCATTTCGCGCTGCATGGCGGCGACGACGTGGCGGCCATCGCCGGCACCGCCGGGCTATTGCGCGACGCGGCGGCGATTCCGGACGCCGAACAGGTACTGGCCACGCGCAAGCTGCGCAGCTTCGTGCGTGCGATCGGGCTGCGCCGCACGTTGCAGCCGGCGGCGGCGATTCCCGCCGCGGGCGAGGCCCGGCTGCGCTTCTGGCACGCGGCGATCGGGCTCGACGATGCGGATTTCTTCGCGGGACAGGTCAAGCCCATCCCCAATTTAGTCAGCTCCAATCCCACCGTGGCGCGCACGCCGCTCGACGCCGTGCCGGGCACCTGGCGGCGACTGATGAGCGAACACCGCGACCGCGCCCAGCCGGGACCATGGCGCGCCGCGCTGCTTTACTTCGCGATCGTTGATATCCACGGTTTTCGCAACGGCAATGGACGCTTGGCGCGCTTCATGATGAATGTCGAGCTGGAAGCCGCCGGCTACCACCCCATCGTGCATTCGGACCGCCTGGTCAAATCGATGGCCGCCGCACTCGCGGCCGTGCGCCATATGGATGACTTGGAGCCGCTGGTCGATCTCTTCGCGCGTGCCGGCACCGAGACTTCGGCACTGGTCGCCGCCGTGCAGGCGCGCGGCAACCTGTCGCCGTAATCCGCGCCGGCATCGGCATCCGCTTCGCTATACTCGATCCGATGAAAGCGGCCGTCCTGTCGACCCTGCCCTGCGTTGTCGTGGGCGCGCGCGCCGCAGCCTGCCATGGCTGTGGACGCGTGGAGGCGGTCACGCCCTGGGAAATCTGGGGCACCGCCGCCGCGTTGCCGTCCCGGCTGCAGCTCGTGGCCGACGGCGCCGCCGCCGATTACGAAATGGTCGACGGGCATGCCGTGTTCCAGTTCGACATTGACGGCGTCCCGGTTGTCGCGCGCA
Organism: Casimicrobiaceae bacterium; assembly: GCA_046594415.1. Lineage (GTDB taxonomy): Bacteria > Pseudomonadota > Gammaproteobacteria > Burkholderiales > Casimicrobiaceae > VBCG01. The sequence goes on from JBKJSU010000163.1 coordinate 3,573, forward strand.
TCATGCTGGCCGGCACGCCCGGAGCGATGTTCATCGCCGCCAATGCGGCCGAGGCGCCGCTGTCCACACCCGCGGGCGCCGTCCCCGGTGCGCGGCTTGCCTCGCTGCTATTGATCAGTCGTGCCTGCCTGCTCGATGCGCGGGGCTGGTTGCCGCGGATGCAGGAGTTCCAGCGACTGCGTCCGCTGGTGCAGGCCGATGCGATTACACCGCACGAAGAAGCAGCGTACGCCACGCTGCGCCGCGAAGTCGAGGCGCGGACCCCGCCCGTGCATCGCGCCTCGATGCGCGCGCCCAACGAGGCGTTCTTCGGCGAGTTCAAGCACGACGACATCCGCCTCTACGAGCACGACGACCTGCACCGCACCACCTGCTATTACGACGAGCCGCTCTACCTCAAGGCCAAGGATGACCGGTCGCTGGCCATCATTCCGCGCCACAGTTTCGACCAGATGTCCCACCTCGATCGCAGCCGGCTGGTGCGCGAGGAATGCCATGCAATCGCGCTCGAGCGCGTGGTGATCCCTGCGCGGGCACTGCACGTCGCCTGCGATCCCGCGCACGCCTATCTCTACGCGCTGCACCGGATCTGCACCGATCTCGCCACCGGCTGGTTCCGCGACTTTGCCATCGAGGCCTTCGACGAACTGGCCAGCGCCGATACCGATTTCGCCGGGCGCTTCGACCAGGCAGTCGCCACGGGCGCCGTGCGTCCGCGTAGCAGCGGCGCCATGAGCGCGGGGCAACGTCGCGCGCTGCAGGAAAGCCTCGCGCGCGTGGCCGCGCGGCAGGACATCGCGGGACTGCCGCACCGGGCGTGACCACGGTACCCGCGAGCGGTTTCCTCCCGCGCCGGTTTCATTTCGGCCAGCGCCGTGGCCACGCGGGACTGCGCGTCGACCCATAGCGCGTTGGCAATCGTCGCCACGGCGGCCAGCGCAAGCGCTCCGGCCACGCGCTTCGTCGCGGTTCCATCCGTGTTCGCCATTGCAATCCCGAAGTTACGAAGCAGTGAAGCCCAGTCCCAGCGTCGAGAGGCGAGCGATGTCGGTTGCGGTGAACCCCCAATCCGCAAGTGCGGCGCGGCCGCCTTCGCCGCGCTCCGGCGGCGCGCCGCGCACCGCGCCCGGCGTGCGCGAAAAGCGCGGCGCCGGCGCGGGTTGGTTGACGTTGCCCACGGTCACGTGCGCATGTCGCGCCACCGCGTGCGGATGTCTGGCAGCCTCGCCGAAATTCAGCACGGGCGACACGCAGGCATCGGTGCCATCGAAGATCCGGGTCCATTCGTCACGAGTCTTCGTGCCCAGCACGGCGGCGAAACGCGCGCGCAGTTGCGGCCATCCGGCGCGGTCGTTCTGGCCGGGCAACGATTCATCGGCGAGGCCAAGACGCTGCAACAGCGCCGCATAGAATCGTGGTTCGATTGCGCCGACGGCGACGTAGCCGCCGTCGGCCGTCACGTAGGTGTCGTACCACGGCGCGCCGGTATCGAGAATGTTGTCGCCGCGGACATCGCTCCAGCGTCCGGCCGCCTGCATGCCCCAAAACATCGAGGTAAGGAGCGACGCGCCCTCCACCATTGCCGCGTCCACCACCTGCCCCCGCCCCGATTGCCGCGCCTCCAGCAGCGCGCAGACGATGCCGAAGCCCAGCAGCATGCCGCCGCCGCCGAAGTCGCCGACGAGATTCAGCGGCGGCACCGGCGCATCGCCCTTGCGCCCAATCGCGTGCAGCGCGCCCGACAGCGCGATGTAGTTGATGTCGTGCCCGGCACGCGCGGCGAGCGGGCCGTCCTGGCCCCAGCCAGTCATGCGGCCGTAGACAAGCTTCGGGTTGTGGGCAAGGAGGACGGCGGGACCCAGTCCCAGTCGCTCCATCACGCCGGGGCGAAAGCCCCCGATGATCGCGTCGACTCGCGCGGCAAGTTCGAGCGCCGCG
>JBKJSU010000169.1:0-4794 GCA_046594415.1 Casimicrobiaceae bacterium
AGTGGTGCCAGCAAATCACGCACGCGTGCAGCAAGCGCCGGATCGCCCGGCGCCGGATAGTCGAATGCATGCAATGCCGCCGGGAACCCGCCGAAGTCGTGAATGGTTTTGGGTCGCGGCATCGCCGTCACCGCCGTCTCGCTGATATACCAGTGCGCGGAGACGGCAAGGATAGCCTTGGGGCGTGGCATCGCGCGCCCGAATGCCTGCCACGCGTCGGTATGCGCATTGCGTTCCAGCGTGTTCATCGGGCTGCCGTGGCCAAAGAACGCGGCGGGCATGGTATGACTCATGGGCATCTGCTCACGTGCGCAACGCGATGTCCCAGACGGCACAGTCATTGCGGACTGTAGTCGTCAGGGGGGGGTCAGATCATCAGCTTCTTCAACGTATCGGGATTGCTGACCACCGCCTTTTGCCGCTCGGTCGGTGCGCCGTAGAGCGCGGCAAGTGGATTGGTCTCGAGTCGCGCGATCACCGTCGGATCATTGCATTTTGCATCGAAGCTGACGCTGACCTCGTCACCGGTGACGGCGCCCAACGTAAAGCACTGTTGGCCGAGCTTGGCATTGAGCGGCTTCACGATGCCGACGGCGAGCAGGTCAGCGGCGGGACCGCTGCCCGCCAGCTGCAGCTCGAACGTATGCGGCCGCGCGGCAGGCGCGATGTTGAGCACCGAAGGCATGGCAACCAATTCGCGCCGGAGCATGTCGTCGGTGACAGCAGGCGGCAATCCATCGACTTTCAACATCACCTTGCGGCCCGTGACCATCACATGTTGCAGGAAGAAATCGCGCGAGAATTCGTTGGCGATCTTGATGCCGATGGCGGCGAGTGCCTGCTCCTCGCTGACCCAGCTTCCATCGCCGGCGGGTAACTTGGTATTGAAATAAATTTCCTCGCCAGAGGCGCGATCGGTCACCTTGATGGTCCAGCCGTTGAGGGCGTATTTGGTGACTGTCACGCCGGACGCAGCAAGCCGCATCGACAGCCGTTTGATCCTGACCTCGCCATCGATAACGAAATCCGGACCGGCCTTGGGGTCATCCTTCCGCATCGTGTCCTCCGACCAGGTGCGAAAGCCAAACGACTTGATGCGCTCCTTCAGGATATTTTCGGCGGCGGGCGAGGACTGCGCGGGGGCATTGGGTACATCCGCATCGCGCGTGGCAATGCGCACGGCCACGCGCGGATCGCCACTTGCGCGGATCAACTCGACGCGCTCATTGCGCGACATTTCGTTGAGTGACTTCTGCACTGCCTTGACGTTGACCACCGCTTCGGTGGTCAGCGTCATCAGTCCGTCCTTGCCTGTCTGCGGTGCGCCCTCGCGGACGACAGTCGTGACATAGTCGCCGCTCTTGGCCATGATCTGGTCCCGCAGCAGTGCATAGTTCTTGCCCACTGAAGCCTTGTCGACGAGAAGGTTGACGGCTTTTTCGACCAACTGGCTGCGCGAATCGGCGCGCAACTCGGTTTGCATCAGTGCCGCGTCGGATTGGAAGCGCGGTTGGCTCGGGTCCACCAGACCCACCGCTGAAATGACGACAGCGCCCGGATAGTTTGGCGGGGCTGCGGCCGAAGGCGGAGCAGGCGGCGCACCACCTGCGCTGTTCGCGGTCGTGCCTGCGCCAGCACTGAGCGCACCGACTGCAGGCACCGATGTCCCGGTTGAGGCCCCAGCCACCACCGGTGCCGGCGGCACGCTGCGCTGCTGCATGCCGTACCAGACGGCAGCGGCGACTGCCACGGCCGCAACGACCGCCATGGCCACAAGGCGCGATGCGGGTCGGGAAGCCACCGCAGATCCCGACGTGATTCCAACCGGTTTGCCGCTGCCGGATGTCGCCGCTCCACCCACATTGCGCGCAGGAGTGGGCAGTGGTGGCGCTGGCATCAGTGTGGTGTCGCCGCTGTGCTCGCGTTCGGCATTGGCTGCGGTGGTCAACGCTGCCGCAAATTCTTCGGCGGACTGAAATCGCGCATCCGCCTTCTTGGCCAGTGCGCGTCGCACGACTGCATCCATGGCACCCGGAACCTGCGTGTTGAATCGCGATGGCGGCAGCGGATCTTCTTCCAGCACCTTGCGCATCGTGATGGTCGCGTTGCCGCTGAAAGGCCGCTCGCCGGTGAGAAATTGATAGAGGATCACGCCGACCGAAAAGAGATCGGAACGGCCGTCGACCGGCAGCCCCAGGATCTGCTCCGGCGACATGTAGGCCGGCGTGCCGAGCACCGTGCCCGCCTGCGTAAGTTCGGACGACTCGACGTGCGCGATGCCGAAATCGGCGACCTTGGCGGTGCCGTCGCTGACGATAAAGATATTGGACGGCTTGATGTCGCGATGGACTACGCCCATCTTGTGCGAGTACCCGAGAGCGGTCAGCACCTGCGCCAGGATGCGCACGGTGTCCGCGGTGGTGAAACGCTCGTTGCCGTCGAAGAATTCCTTGAGCTCGCGGCCCTTGACGAGCTCCATCGCGATGTACCACACGCCGGCGTCCTCGCCGAAGTCGTAGATGGCGACGATGTTGGGATGTGTGAGCCGGCCCGCGGCCTGCGCCTCACGACGAAACCGCGCCAGGAATTCATGCGCGTTGATGCCGGCGAGCTGGTCCGGGCGAATGGTCTTCAGCGCGACGACGCGTTCGATCAGCGGATCGAAGGCCTCGTACACCACACCCATCGCGCCGCGCCCCAGTTCCTTGCGGATCTCGTACTTGCCGAGCTTCGTGAACTCCACCATGGCAACCACTCCTGCAACGATCGGCGCGGACAGCGGTTGGCTGCCTGCCAGAAACAACGACGCCGGCGTAGTGGCCGGCGCCGCGGGTTATTACGAGCGGATGCTCACTTGTACTTGCTGTCGATTTCCCACACGGACTTCTGGATCAGGCGCTGCACCATCGTGTCGAGCCCGGCACCGCCCTGCTGCGCGCTGTTGACGCCGAGCGCGCCGCCGGACGTGGCGCCGACTTCCATTTTTTCCTCGGTATAGCCCTGCGCCAGCTGTTCGGTGGTCTCGGCATTGATGATCTTGTAGCGCATGCCGATCACCCACACGCTGGTGGCCTCGCCGCTGTGCACGGAACCAAGCGCAACACCGCCTGCAGTGCCCGCCGCGGCGCCGCCGCGCGAGCCGCTGAAGATGCCGATGAGGCCGGCCATCTGACCCAGCGTCTTGCCATCGAAACTTTCCTGCGCGGACGCCACCTGCTCAGTCTTGAGGATGTCGAACTTGACGACGTACTTGGTGGTCTTCAGCTTGCCCATGGCGAGGTACTTGCGCGCCGCCTGCGGGTCGCCCAGGTTGTAGGCCAGCGTGAATTCGTTGAGCACCGGGCCGAGGTTCGCGCGCTCGAGCACCTGGAAGTTGGCGTTCGACAATTCAAGCTCGCCGAAATCAGCGATGTTGTTCGCGGTGAATTTCTGCAGGAACGTGGCGTTGCTGCTCTTGATTTCACCGGGGATGACCACGAGCGCCGGGCCGCGCTTGTTCTTGTTGGCGTAGTCGATCGCCTGGTAGACCGTCTTGTCCGCGGTCTGGTTGGCTTGCTGCGACGTCTTGCCCCCAGCGGTAGGCGCGGCGCTTTCGAACTTGGGCTGCGCGATCGCGGCGGTGGCGGTGCAGACCAGCGCGACGGCAAGCGCGGTCGAAAGGCGGGGTGTCGCATTGAACGTGCGCATTGGTGTCTCCAGCGGTGATGGGGTGGCCGGGCGGCAGGCGCTATTTCCTGCCCTTGGCCGGCGGTGCATTCAGTGCCGCGTTACGGCAATAGTCTCCGTACAGTCGTGCCACCACTTCCGTGGCTTGTTCGTTGACCAGCGTCAGGGCCATCTGAGCAATATCCGCGCCTGCGAACGACGCGCCATTGGCGCCGACGTCGGAGACGATCTGCCCGTTGCTGGCGGACAGCGTGAAATTCATGCTGACCGCGACCTGGTTGACCGGGATGATCGGATTCATGCTGGCCTGCGAGGAAATGAGGCCCCGCAGCACGAAACTGGCGCCAAGCCGCTTGGCGGCCGACAGCGCAAGGTCGGGGTTGTTCTTGAAATAGGCGTCGATCTCGGCCTGCGCGATCTGGGCGCGGATTTCCTCCGGCGTGTAGGTGCGCAGGCCGACGGCGCGCAGCCGCGTGTTGATCGCCTGGAAGAGGGGGCCGAAGTTCTGCTGCTGGGCGAAGATGTAGCCGTTGCTGCGCTGCTCGCCGATGACGACCATGATCTTCTTGCCCTTGATCTCGGCCTTGCAGGGCGTGGACAGCTCATACGCGATCCGGTCGTTGCGCGCCGCTTCGGCGGCGGGTGGCGGAGGCTCCGGATTGGAAAACTTGAAGCCCTGGCTCATGGCTGTGGCACTCGCCAGCGCCAGCAATGCAGGCACCACGGTCGGGATGAGCCATCGTGTCATGGAGGGTGGTCGATCAACGTGGACGGACAAGGATGCCCGCCGCATCCTCCAAGACTATGCCAACCACCTGCGAAAATCCACCCGAAAAATCGACAAGCCGGCGCGCGGGGCGCATGCAACCGCGAGCGGCCATGCGCGCGCGGGGTCAAGTCCGCAGCACGATGTCCCACACCGTGACCACCGCGGCGGACTCCATGCCGGCCGCGCGGTCGCCGAACTTGCCGGTGGATGCACGGCGATCATCCGCGCTGAGATTGCGATAGAGAAAGTCGCGCTCGTTGCCCGCGTCGCCGTCGAAGAACATCTGCGTGGTGAGCCGCGTGCGCCCGCTCGCCACGTTGAAGTGCAGATGCGGCGTGCGCCCGGCGTAGGCCGGCGGT
>JBKJSU010000319.1:0-9612 GCA_046594415.1 Casimicrobiaceae bacterium
ACGGTGGCGAGCTTGCAGGTTTCGAGCATGCGGATGTACATCCAGCCGATGTCGAACTCATACCACTGCGACGACAGCTTGGCCGACGTGCCATAGGCATGGTGATTGTTGTGCAGCTCTTCGCCGCCGATGATGATGCCCCACGGCACGATGTTGGTGGACGCGTCGGCGCTGGCGAAATTGCGATAGCCCCAGTAGTGGCCGATGCCGTTGATGATGCCGGCGGCGGTGACGGGGATCCACATCATCTGCACGGCCCAGATCGTGGCGCCCAGCGGCCCGAACAGCACGAGGTTGACGGCCAGCATGAGGCCGACACCCTGCCACGAGAAGCGGGTGTAAAGGTTGCGCTCGATCCAGTCGTCCGGCGTGAAACGGCCGTACTTCTCAAGCGTTTCGAGATTGCGCGACTCTTCGCGATAGAGCTCCGCACCCTGCCAGAATACCTTGTCGATGCCCCGCGTCTGCGGGCTGTGCGGGTCGTCGGGCGTTTCCACCTTGGCGTGGTGCTTGCGGTGGATGGCAACCCACTCCTTGGTGACCATGCCCGTGGTGAGCCACAGCCAAAACCGGAAGAAATGGGACGCGATGGGATGCAGGTCCAGCGCGCGGTGCGCCTGGCTGCGATGCAGGAAGATCGTGACCGCGGCGATCGTGACATGGGTCAGTGCCAGCGCCACTACCACGTACCCCCACCACGGCAGGTCGATCAGACCGTGCGACGCGAAGGAGAAAAAGTCGTAACTCATTGATTTTCCAGTATTCATGCGCCGGTTCAGGGGCGCCAGGATGACAGATGATGCTCGATAACCCCCTAGTTTACGCGAGTCGGGCCGACTGATGTATCCAATGTCGCGGGCGGCTCGCCGGGGCGCGGATCGCCGCCCACGATGCGTACGTCACGGCGCGGGAACGGAATTTCAATGCCTGCGGCGGCAAAAGCCGCGAAAATGCGTCGATTGATCGAACTCCTGAGCGCCAGCTGCCCGTTTTCCGGGTCGCGCAGCCACAGCCCCAGCTCGAGGTTGATGCCGCTTTCACCGAATCCGGTGAGGAACGCGGTGGGGGTGTTGGGCGCGTCCTGCATCACCCGCGGCTCGGTGCGGGCCGCTTCTTCCATGATGGCGATGGCGCGGTCGACGTCGGCGTTGAACGCGATCTGCAGCGGAATGCCGATGCGCAGTTCGCGCGTGGTCGACGAGTGGTTGAGCACCGTGGTGATGACCAGCGTCTCGTTCGGGACGATCGCCTCGACGCCGTCGAGACTGCGCACCACCACGTAGCGCGACGTCACGCGCGCGACGACGCCGTGGCGGCCGTCGACGGTGATGAGGTCGCCCAGGCGAATCGACTTGTCGAGCAGGATGGTGAAGCCGGCGATGTAGTTGGCGGCGAGCTTCTGCAGCCCGAGGCCGATCCCGACGCCCAACGCGCCACCAAAGACGGTAAGCAGCGTCAGGTCGAACCCGATGGCCTGCAGTGCCACGATCACGCCCACGATCAGCAACACCGCGCGGATGAACTTGCCGAGCACCGCCTTGGTGCTGGTGTCGAGCGACGTGGCGTTGAGCAGCTTCTGCTCGATCAGGCCGGATGCATAGAGCGTGATCGCGAGGGTCACGACGATGGCGAGGAAGCCCTTGGCAATCGTCAGCAGCGACATCGAATTCCTGCCGATCGGCAGCACGATGTCGTCGAGATCCCTGGCGAGTTCGGGCAGCACGCCGACAAAGTAGAGGATGACGAGCCCCCAGATCGAAAACCCGATTGCGCGCTCGGAGGTCTTGAGCCAGGCCTGCTTGGCAAAGAGCCTGCGCATTGCGAAGAGCAGCACGCGGATCACCGCCAGCGCGATCAGCAGCGGCATCGCGAGATCGATGAAGAACGGCACGCCACCGGCGCGCTTGAAGGCGAAGCGCGCCAGCAGCAGCAACCCGATCGCCGTCAGCGAAAACACGATGCGGGCAACGCTGCCGCGAAGATGACGGTGCGACACCGTGGCCTTGGCGCGCGCACGCGCAATCAACCATCGATCGAACAGCCACGCGAGGGCCACGCAGAACAGCACGACCAGCAGCTCGGCCATGCTCCGCGGCGATTGCAGCGCCGTTTCGAAGCGCGAATAGTCAATCGGACTCAGCATGCGGCGGCGGTTGGCAATGGATGAATGGGGCGCATTACTGCTGGCAGGGCCTCAGTCTCGCGGGCCGCCGCCGCGGCGAGCGCTTGGGCGGTGCAAGCCACGACTTTATCAGGGGGCGCGTTCAAGCGTCGCGGCAAAGAATCCGTCGCAGCCGTGCTTGTGCGGCAACAGCTTCAGCGTGGGCCCGGTATCGAGCGCGATGCCCGCGCGGGCGAGGTCGGCCGCGACGTTGCCAAGCGTGAATTGCGGATGGGCGGCCAGGAAACCTTCGACGATCACTTCGTTTTCCTGCGGCAGCACGCTGCAGGTGGCATACACCAGCCGTCCGCCCGGTTTGACCAGCGTGGCCGCGCTGGCCAGGATGGCCGTTTGCTTGGCCGTGAGTTCGGCCACGGAGGACTCTGGCTGCCGCCACTTGAGGTCGGGATTGCGCCGCAGCGTGCCAAAGCCGGTGCACGGGGCATCCACCAGCACGCGATCAATCTTGCGGGCCAGCCGCTTCACCTTGGTGTCCCGCTCGCCCGACATCAGCTGCGGCTGCACGTTGGAGAGTCCCGACCGCGCGAGGCGCGGCGTGAGATTGGCCAGGCGCTTGGCCACCACGTCGAACGCGTAGAGGCGGCCGTGCGAACGCATCAGTGCGCCGAGCAGCAACGTCTTGCCGCCGGCGCCGGCGCAGAAGTCGACGACCATGTCGGTGCGGCGCGGTGCGACGACATAGCCGATCAGCTGGCTGCCTTCGTCCTGCACCTCGAGGCGGCCGTCGTCGAGCCACGGATAGTGCGCCAGCGACGGCCGGCCGGTCACGCGGATGCCCAGCGGCGAGAACGGCGTGGCGGTCACGGCAAAGCCGTCGGCGGTGAGCGCGGCCAGCGCCTCGTCGCGGGTGGTCTTCAGCGGATTCACGCGCAGGTCGAGTGTGGCCGGCGATAGCCACGCGCGCGCCAGTTCCGCGCGTTCGGTTTCGCCATAGGCGGCACCGAGCCGGGTCCACAGCCAGTCGGGCAGGTCGTTGGCGACCGCGTCTTCGAGCGGCGTTGCCAGCCGTGCCTTGAAGGCGCGCAGCCACACCGTGTCGGTGTTGCTGATGGCGGGCTCGAGATCGCGCAGCGAGCGTCCCAGTTCGCGCACCAGCACCGCAAGCACCAGCTTGCGCGGCTCCGTGGTCTCGGCCAGCGCCGTCAGCGAGCGCTGCCGCCGCAACAGCGCGAACACGACGTCGGCCACCAGCGCGCGATCCTGTTGTCCCATCTGCGGGTTGGCGCGGAAGAACGCGCGCAGACCGTTGTCGGCCGGGGTGTCGAAGCGACGGACGCGTTCGACGGCGGCGGCGAGTACGGCGATCTGGTTGGCGCGTAGCGTCATTGGCCTGTCATCGTGGGAAAGGTGGCGGCGGGCTCCGGCGCACCGGTGGCGGCGGCGGCCGGGGAGGCGGATGTCGACGCCGCGGCTTCGGGTGCTGCGCGCGGCATCGTGAGTTCGTCGCGCGCGGTGCCGATGGCGGTTTCATCCACGCGGATGGAGTCGAGCACCACCTCGATGGTGCCACGGTCGGTGTTCGATACGCGCATCTTGACGGGAATATGGCGCAGCGAGGGTGCCAGCCATACATAGGCGTCGGTCTTGCCGTCCTCGCTGCGGCGATGCCAGCGCTCGGCGTCGATCTTGCCTTGCGGCCAGTCGATGCTTTCGGTCGCCTCGCGCGTCATCGTGTAGCGGTGGATGCGTCGCGGCGTACCGACGGTGAACGTGACCTTGTCGACCGTGGGCGGCGTGAAGTAGTACTGCCACATCAGCGCCAGCGGATCGAAGGTGGGCAGGTCGAGCGGCTCGGTCCTGCCGTCGAACAGCGTGAGCAGCCCCGCCTCCCAGTCGAACGCGGCGGTCTCCACGCGGTCGGGGCCGCCGCGCTCGACGCGAAATGACAGCGGCTGCAGCCCTTCTTCGGTGATGAGACCGCGGCTCTCGATCTTGCCCTGGCCGCGCAGCACCAGCGCCGCGAGGCCACGCGCTTCGCCGATGGTGGAGATGCGATAGCGATTGTTGCTGTGCTCGAAGCGATAGACCGCATCGCCGATCAGGAAGCCGCGCGTGCCGAAGAACACCTTGTAGGCGAGGTCGACGCGCGGCGGCAATACCTTGCCTCCCGCGGCGGCGCCGGGCGTGACCAATGCCTCGGCGGCAGCCGACGCGGCCAGCGCCGCGGCCTTGTCGCGCATCTCGGCTGCGGCGGCGTCCGCTGCGGCCGTGTCGGGCGGGACGGCCTCGGCGACTGCTTCCACGGGCGGGACCGGCGACGGCACCGGGTTCGCGCGCTTCGGCTTCGGCCTGGGCTTGGCCGCGGCGGTGGATGCGGGCGTGGGCGGCGGCGGCAGCGCGGTGATCGTGGCGGTGAGTGGCGTGGCGTCGGGGGCCGACGCGAGGTCGACCGGCCACAGCGACACGGCGAGATGGACCAGCAAGGACAATGCAAGCGCGACCAGCAGTAGCCGCCGCGTGCGGTGGCCAGCCTCGGCCGCCGCGACATGCAGGGCGGGGTCGAGCAACGTCGCGGCGGGGAGTAGGGTGGCGGTCACGGGGAAACGGGTGCGACGGTGCGGGTGCCAGCGGGCACGGTTGCAGGATGGTGCCACTACGCCGGGATTCAAGGCGCCGGATAAGCGCTCAGTCCCCGGGCACCTGCAGAAAGCGATCCGGCGCCGGCGCCAATGCTCCCTTAACGCTTACCTGCCCGTCGGCGACGACCAGCCGACCGGCACAGTACCAGCCGACCGCCGCCGGCAGCAGCGCGTGCTCGGCCTGCAGCACCCGCGCGGCGAGCGTGGCTTCGTCATCCTCCTGCCACACCGGCACCGCAGCCTGCGCCACGATCGGGCCCACATCCACCGTGGCAGTGACGAAATGAACGGTGCAGCCGTGGACCTTGACGCCGTCGGCCAACGCCCGGCGGTGCGTGTGCAGCCCCGGATAGGCGGGCAGCAGCGATGGATGGATGTTGAGCAACCGGCCCGCATAGCGTTGCACGAAGGCATCGGTGAGCACGCGCATGAAGCCCGCCAGCACCACGAGGTCGGGCCGGCTGGCGTCGACAACCGCGGCCAGCGCGAGGTCGAAGGCCTCGCGCGACGCATGCGCGCGATGGTCGACGACGGCCGTCGGCACGCCCTGCGCACGCGCGAGGTCGAGGCCAGGCGCATCCGCGCGGTTGCTGATGACCATGGTCACCGCGCCGCCCAGCGTGCCGGCGGCCATCGCCGCGAGCAGCGCGCCAAGGTTGGACCCGCGGCCGGAGAGCAGGACCGTGATGCGTGGCGACGCCATGGCCGGAGCGGGTCGGGCGTCAGACGACGACGGTGCGCGGCGCGCCCGGTGGCTGGGCCACGATCGTGCCGATGCGCGTGGCGCGTTCGCCGGCATCGCCCAGCAGGCGCAGCGTGCGATCGGCGTGGGCGGGGGCAACCACGACGATCATGCCGATGCCGCAGTTGAAGACGCGATGCATTTCGTCGTCGGCAACATCGCCGTGCCGTTGCAGCCAGTCGAAGATCGGCGGACGCAGCCAGTTCGAGCGGTCGAGGCGCGCCTGCAACCCTTCCGGGAGCACGCGCGGCACGTTTTCAAGGAGGCCGCCTCCTGTTATGTGCGCCATGCCCTTGACGGGCACGTCGCGCAGCAGCGCGAGCAGCGGCTTCACGTAGATGCGCGTCGGTGCCAGCAGCGCGCCGCCCAGCGTGGTGGTGGCGAATGGCGCGGCTAGGTCGGCGCCGCTGGCCTCGAGAATGCGGCGGATCAACGAAAAGCCGTTGGAGTGCGGGCCGCTGGACGCGAGCCCGATCACCACGTCGCCCCCCACGATGCCGCGGCCGTCGATGATCGCGGATTTCTCGACCACGCCCACGGCGAAGCCGGCGAGGTCGTATTCGCCGGCGGGGTACATGCCCGGCATCTCGGCGGTCTCGCCGCCGATCAGCGCGCAGCCGGCTTCCTCGCAGCCCGCTGCGATGCCGCGGATTACGGTGGCGGCGACATCGACATCGAGCTTGCCGCAGGCGAAGTAGTCGAGGAAGAAGAGCGGCTCGGCACCCTGCATCAGGATGTCGTTGACACTCATTGCGACGAGGTCGATGCCGACGGTGTCGTGGCGGTCGAGCGCAAACGCGAGCTTCAGCTTGGTGCCCACACCGTCGGTGCCGGCCACCAGCACGGGTTCGCGAAAGCGCTTGCCGATCTCGATCAGGCCGCCGAAGCCGCCGATGCCGGCCAGGACTTCCGGGCGCATCGTGCGCTTGGCATATGGCTTGATCCGCTCCACCAGCGCGTCGCCCGCGTCGATATCGACACCGGCGTCGCGGTAGGAAAGTGGGGGGCGGTCGGCGGCTGTGGTCATGGCGGCGAGGGAATCCGCTGCGCGGAAACCAGGACTGGAACTGCGGTTGGGAGGCTTGTTGCCCCCGCGGGGACGGAGCAACCTCGTCACGAACGCGGCGCAAATTGCCGGGAACCACTACAATCGGCGCGGTTCCCCGTGTGCGCCTGCGCGCACGAGGCACCTTCGACCGACCGCTGCGAATTCTACCGGAAATGACCGAGCCCCGTTCGCCCGACGCCGCCTCCGCAGCCTCGCCGGTTGTGCCAGCCGCTGCCGTCGGCACGCCGCGGCCGGACATCAGCGGGCCGGACATCGGCGATGTGCTTGCGCGCCCGGAGGCCGCCGCGACACCGGCGCCGCTACACCGGCCGTTGACGCTGCGCAACTACCTGTGGATCGCCGGCGCCGCGGTGGTCGTGTTCTTCGGCCTGCGCCACCTGGGTGCCGTCCTCACGCCCTTCCTGGTCGGCGCCATCCTCGCCTATCTCGGTACGCCGATCGTCGACTGGGCCGAGCGCAACCTCGTGTCGCGCGCAGTTTCGACATCGCTCGTGGTGCTCCTTTTCGGCTTGATCCTCTGCGCACTGTTCCTCGTGCTGATTCCGCTGGTCCAGGCCGAGGTCGGCCTCGCGATCAAGCGCGTGCCCGAACTCTTCGCCAATACCACGGCGCGCTTCGTGCCGTGGCTCGAGCAGACCTTCGGCATCATCGTCGCGTTCGACCTCGAGACATTGAAGGCGTTAGTCGCCGAAAACATGGATGAAGCGCGCGACCTGTCGCTGCAGGTGCTCTCGGGCGTCCGAACCGGCAGCCGCATCCTCATCTCGGTGCTGGTCAACCTTGCGCTGATTCCGGTGGTGATGTTCTATGTGCTGCGCGACTGGCACATGATCATCGATCGGCTCGACACGCTGGTGCCGCGCGACTGGGACGCCAAGGTGGGCACCATCGCCAAGGACATCGACGTCGTGCTCGCCGAATTCCTGCGCGGGCAGTTGCTGGTGATGCTGGTCCTCGCCGCGTATTACGTGATCGGCCTGACCATCGCCGGGCTCGACAAGGCGTTTGCGATCGGCATCCTGACGGGACTCCTTGTGTTCATCCCCTACGTCGGCTTCGGCCTCGGCCTGGTGTTGGGCGTGGTTGCGGCCGTCCTGCAGTGGAACGGTTGGCCCGGTTTCATGGCGGTGCTTGCCGTCTACGGCATCGGACAGCTGCTGGAGAGCTATGTGCTGGTGCCGTGGCTGGTGGGTGACCGCATCGGCTTGCATCCGCTGGCGGTGATCTTCGCGCTGCTGGCCTTCGGGCAACTCTTCGGCTTCGTGGGCGTGCTGCTGGCATTGCCGATGTCCGCCGCGCTGCTGGTGGGCCTGCGGCATCTGCGCGCCGCGTATGTCCTGTCGCCGATCTACCGCGGGGATACGTGACGCGTGCCATGCAACAGCTGACCTTCGAGCTGGCCGCGCCGGAACCGCCGACATTCGCCAATTTCGTTGCCGGTCGCAACGACGAAGTGGTGGCGGCGCTGCGCCAGCTCGCTGCCGGCTGCATCGCCGAGACGGGGATCCTCCTCTGGGGCGCCGCCGACAGCGGGCGCACGCATTTACTCCACGCGACCGCAGCGTTGGCGGCAGGCCGGGGACCGGTTGCCTTCCACACGCAGGCCGATGCCGTGGACGCCGAACCTCCCGGCCCCGGCGCACTGGTCGTGGTCGACGACGTGCACGCGGCCGGGGAGGCGGCCCAGGGCCGGCTCTTCACGCTCTACAACCGCCTGCGCGAGTCCAGGGGGCATCTGCTGGTGGCGGCCAACGCCCCACCCGCCCGGCTGCCGCTGCGGGAGGATGTACGCACGCGTCTGGGCTGGGGACTGGTGTTTGAGGTCATGGCACTGGCCGATACGGAGAAGGGGGAGGCGCTGCAGGGCTACGCGCGGGAACGGGGGGTGCCGCTGTCGTCGGATGTGGTCGCCTGGCTGCTGGCCCATGGCCAACGCGACATGACCACGCTTACCGCCACGTTGCAGGCACTCGACCGCTTTTCGCTGGCTAGCAAGCGGCCGATCACGGTGCCGCTGGCCCGCGAATGGAGCCGGGAGGCCGGGGATCTGTTCGGCGGGAAAACGTGATCCGGCTGCCCGCGCGGACCGGTTCGGTGCCAGCGGGCCGGACGGGCGGCGGACACCACGGAAACACGCGACGCAACCCAAAACGCCGCTGTCGTCCGTGGGCGACGCAGAAACAGTGATTTATTTCCCTAGTACTTTGATTGTTCAGGTAAAATATTGCCCGGGCCGGCAATAGCGGCCGGCGGTGGCATTGTCAACCGCGCCTGCAGCACGGGCGTTAAAGGCCCTGACACAGGCAAACCAGTGTCGTTCAACTAGCTTCCACAAGGAAAGAATCAAATGAAGCAATTGGTAGCGGCACTGATCGCGGTGGCATTTGCCTCCGTTGCGCTGGCTCAAGGCACCATGCCTGCGACTCCCCCCACGGCCAAGACCGCGGAGAAGTCGTCGGCAGCCCCGGCAAAGAGCACCCAAAAGAAGACCAAGAAAAAGAAGGCCAAGAAAACTTCGGGAGCGCCTGCCGCCCCCGCTGACAAGCCCGCAAAGTAATTAGTCATCCTTAAAACTGTCCAAACCTTAATTCCACTGAGGAAACATTCATGAACAAGCTTCTCGTTGCACTGATCGCCGGCGTCTTCGCCTCTGTTGCCGCCGCGCAAACCGCTGCTCCGGCGCCGATGGCCGCTCCCGCTGCCGCGCCGATGACCCCCGCGCCGCTGACCACGAAGGAAAAGCAGCAAGCCGTTCAGGCCACCACTGCGGCCGGCGCGCCCAACTCGGCCGGCGTGCAGAAGACCGCCACTGAGCAAGCCAAGAACACGGCTGCATCGAAGAAGACCACGAAGATGACCACGGCCGAGAAGAACATGGCCGCCAAGGACGCCAACAAGAAGATGGTCAACCCGGACAACACAACCGGCGCTGGCGCCACGGCCGTGATGCAGAAGGAAACGACTGCGGCCTCGAAAGAAGTCCCGAAGACGAAGACGAACCTGAATACGCCTGAAGCACAAAAGGCTCTGGAAAAGGCCT
>JBKJSU010000412.1:0-8063 GCA_046594415.1 Casimicrobiaceae bacterium
AACGGCGTGATGGCGGCGGTCAAGGTGCTGCGTCCCGGCATCAGCGCGGTGATCGAACACGACATCGCGCTGATGCACACGGCGGCGGAGCTGATCGAGCGGCTGTCCGCCGACGGCCGCCGGCTGCGCCCGCGCGACGTCGTGCGCGAGTTCGAGAAGACGATGCGCGACGAGCTGGACCTCACGCGCGAGGCCGCCAACTGCTCGCAGCTGCGGCGCAATTTCCGCCACTCGCCGCTGCTGCGCGTGCCGGAAGTCTACTGGGACTACACCAACGAGCAGGTGCTGGTGATGGAACGGATGGCCGGCATTCCCATCGGCCGCGTCGACGAATTGCGCACGGCAGGCATCGACCTCAAGCGACTCTCCCGGGCCGGCGTGGAGATCTTTTTCACACAGGTCTTTCGCGACGGCTACTTCCACGCCGACATGCATCCGGGCAACATCTTCGTGGCCACCGATGCCGCCAATCACGGCAAATATGTCGCGCTCGATTTCGGCATCATGGGCACGCTGTCGGAGACGGACAAGAGCTATCTGGCGCAGAACTTCCTGGCGTTCTTCCGCCGTGACTACAACCGGGTGGCCACCGCGCACATCGAATCGGGCTGGGTGCCGCCCGATACGCGCGTCGACGAACTCGAAGCCGAGATCCGCGTCGTGTGCGAACCGATCTTCGACCGGCCGCTGAAGGAAATTTCGCTCGCAAAAGTACTGGTGCAGCTCTTCCGCGCATCGCGCCGGTTCAACGTGCGGATCCAACCGCAATTGACGCTGCTGCAGAAAACCCTGCTGAACGTCGAAGGCCTCGGCCGCCAGCTCGACCCCGACCTCGACCTCTGGGTGACCGCCAAGCCGTTCCTCGAACGCTGGATGCAGGACCAGATCGGGTTGCCGGCGTTGCAGCGCCGCCTGCTGGCCGAAGCGCCCTACATCGTGGCGGCGCTGCCGGAATTGCCGCGACTGCTGCACCAGCGCCTGCTGGCGCCATCCTCCGCGTCGGATGCAGCATTGCGGGCGCTGGTGGCGGGACAGCAGGTGCGCAACCGCTGGCTGGGCGTGGTGGCCGTGCTGCTGGCCGCCGTGGTCGTGCTGCTGCTGCTGCGCCACTAGGGTCTGTTAACACCACTTTCGCATGAGCGGCGCGGTGCTTGCGACCGCAGGGCGAGGCGGGCGCGTTGCCGCTAGACGCGGACCCGTTGCGGCGCGATCGCTGCCGGTTCGGGCGCCGCGTCGCGCCGCGCCCGGATGTGGGCAAGCGGCGCGCGCCGCAGAAACCCGTTGGGTTCGCCCATGATGAACCTGACGAGGTCCTCCAGCGCGGGCTCGTCCAGCTTGTCCGGCACGAACTCGAGCTGCACGGACTCGAAGCGATCAACGTTGTGCAAGGTCACGAGCACGACCTGCCGGTAGTAATCGGGCTGGAAGCGCACGGACGCGGATATGGCCGGCTGGATCTGGAACAGGCCGTAGCGGACGACGCGCATTTCGTCCTGCTCGGCCTGGTACGTGAAGTCGAGCGTCGAACCCCGCAGCCGCTGCTCGATGCCGAGCGCCGCGGCCGGACTGACCCGCACCGCGATCGGCGCGACGCCCTCCAGCCGGTAGAACATCTCGACATGCTCCAGCACTTCCATGCCGGCCAGCGCGCGCCGGCGAAAGGATACGAAGCCGCGATCGAAGTGGGGGTGCGCGATGGAGAGGATCTTGTCGAGTACGAAGGTGTGCATGACCGCGGGCTTGATCACCTGCAGGTGCCCGATGGCCTCGTCGAGCCAGCGAAACGTGCGCCAGAGCCCGCGGTCGATGTCCTTCAATGCCTCTTCCATCGGTTTACGGGCGGCGGTGTCCTGCGCGCGCAGGACCTCCGATTTTTCGCGGAGGGAGGCAAGCAGCGAGGGCTTGATGGGCTGGGACATGAGTGTCGAAAAATAGCACGCGCACGGTCCGTGCGCTTGGTTGCAATGACAACGGCATAACAAATGCTTGCGTTTACCGCGGCAGCCGACACTATGCAAAGACCGTGCCCTGGCGTACCCGCCCCCGACAATGGGAGGCATCGCGTGGTCAGGCCTTGCCTCCCCATACGTCCACGGGCAGTAAGTGCCACAGCGCGGCGCGGTCGCCGGCGTCGGTTTTGCGGTGCGGCAATAGGCTATACAATCCGCGTCACTCTTAAACCTCTGCAGCATTCCCGCCCGATGGCGCTCCTCGAAATCCAGGATGTCTCGCGCCGTTTCGGCGATTTCACTGCCGTTGACCGCGTTTCACTGGCCATCGAGGCCGGCGAATTCTTCACGCTGCTCGGGCCCTCCGGGTGCGGCAAAACGACGCTGCTGCGCATGATTGCCGGCTTCGACCGTCCGGACGGCGGCGCGATCCAGCTGAACGGCGAGGACCTGGCCGACCGCCCGCCCGAAGCGCGACCGGTGCGCACCGTCTTCCAGAGCTATGCGCTGTTTCCGCACATGACGGTAGCGGGCAACATTGCCTTTCCCCTCGAAATGGCCAAAACACCCGCAGCGCAGATCCCGGCGAAGGTGGCCGCAGCGCTGGAGGACGTCCGCCTGACCGGCTTCGGCAAGCGTTATCCCCACGAGCTTTCGGGCGGGCAGAAGCAGCGGGTCGCGATCGGCCGGGCGCTGGTCACGCACCCCACGCTGCTGCTGCTCGACGAGCCCCTCGCGGCGCTCGATGCGAAGCTGCGCGTAGACCTGCAGATCGAACTCATGAACCTGCAGAAGGAAGTCGGCATCACGTTCATTTACGTCACGCATGACCAGACCGAGGCTCTCGCGCTGTCCCATCGCATTGCCGTGATGAACAAGGGCAGTGTCGAGCAGCTCGATGCGCCGTCGCGCATCTACAGCTATCCCCGCACCCGTTTCGTCGCCGACTTCATTGGCACCTGCAACCTGCTCGCCGGGCCTGTCGTCGCCGCCGCGGACGGCATCGTCACGCTCGACGTGGTGGGGCTGGGACCCGTGGTGGTCGCGACCAACGAAGCGGTGAGTGCGGGCATCACGGCCTGCGTCGCGCTGCGTCCGGAAAAAATCCGGCTGCAGGCAACGCTCGACCCCAACGCGGAGCACAACCAGTTCCAGGGGACCGTGTCAGATTTCCTCTACCAGGGCGACGTGACCGTCTACATCGTCACCACTGCGGGCGGCGCGAAGATCGAGGCGCTGCTGGCCAACTCGGCCGCGGGCCGCGCCAAGTTCTTCGAAGTGGGCGACGCCGTCGCCATCGGCTGGCCGGCGGCGGCGGGCCATTTCATCGCCGAATGAGCGCGTCGCGCCGCTCCGAGCGTCTCGGCAAGTGGCTGATCAGCGGGCCCCCGCTCCTGTACCTGCTGTTCTTCTTCGCGATACCCGGGCTCATCATGGTGCTGGCGTCGTTCCGGACGCCCGGCGAGTTCGGTGGGTTGACGCCACTCGTCGATGCCGGCGGCAACCTCGATCTCAACCTCGAGAGCTATGCGCGATTCTTCGAGGACACGCTGTACGCGCAGATCTTCGTGAAGTCGGTGCTCTATGCGCTCTCGACTACGTTTCTGTGCCTCGCGCTGGCCTACCCGCTGGCCGCGTTGATCGCGGGCAGCCCGAAGCACCATCGCAACCTGTTGCTGCTGCTCGTGATCCTGCCGTTCTGGAGCAATTTCCTCATCCGCATCTATGCCTGGATGATCATCCTGGGGCCGCAGGCGATGCTGGCGCGCGTGGTCAACGGCACGCTCGCCACGTTCGGCATTGCGCCGGTCAACCTGCTGTTCAGTTCCTTCGCCGTGATCGTCTGCCTCGTGTATGTGCACCTGCCGTTCATGGTGCTGCCTCTCTACGCCAACCTCGAGAAGCACGACCAGGCGTTACTCGATGCGGCGCAGGATCTCGGCGCCAATGCATGGCAGCGCTTCTGGCGCGTCACCTTTCCGCTGTCGCTGCCAGGCGTGTATGCCGGCGCGGCGCTCGTGTTCATCCCGGCGCTCGGCATCTTTGCGATTCCCGACATCCTCGGGGGCCCCGACGACAGCCTGATCGGCAATGTAATCAAGCAGCAGTTCCTCGAATCGCGCGACTGGCCCTTCGGCAGCGTGCTGTCGATCGTGCTGACGATCGCCGCGCTGTCGCTGGCGGGTCTTGCCGCCTGGGTAGGCGCACGCGGTCGCCAGCGGGAGGCCGCCGATGCGTAAGCGCTCGTGGTGGCTATGGGTCGCCGCGTTGTGCGGGTATGCGTTCCTGTACCTGCCGCTGGTGGTGGTCGTCGTCTATTCGTTCAATGATTCGCGCCTCAATGCCGAATGGGTCGGCTTCACGCTCGATTGGTATCGCAAGCTTTTCGCCAACGGCGAGATGATCGAGGCGGCCATCAATTCGCTGCTGATCGCCACGGCATCGAGCCTGATTGCAACGATCCTGGGAACGATGGCCGGCGTGGCGATGCACCAGTACAAGCTGCGACTGCTGCCGGTGCTGGTGCTCACGCCGATCGCGATTCCCGAGATCCTGATGGGCGTCTCGCTGCTGATCTTCTTCGTGATGCTGAACATGACGCTGGGCCTGGTCTCGGTCACGCTGGCGCACGTCGCGTTCTGCGTCGGGTTTGTCGCGATCGTCGTGCGCTCGCGGCTTTCCGGGATGGACGAGAGCCTCACCGAGGCCGCCCGCGACTGCGGCGCCAATCCGTGGCAGGCATTCCGCCGGGTGACGCTGCCCCTGATCATGCCCGGGGTCGTGGCCGGTGCACTGATGGCGTTCACGCTGTCGATCGACGATTTCGTCATCACCTTCTTCACGGCCGGCGCGGGAACCGTTACGCTTCCGTTGCAGATCTACTCGATGATCAAGATCGCCGTCACGCCCGAGGTCAACGCCGTGTCAACGCTGCTGATGTTGCTGACGTTGCTGCTGATCCTGATCGCATCCCGCATTTCCCCCAGCATGCTTCGCTCGAGCTCGGAGAGTCCCGCCCCATGAACCGCGTCGCCGCCCTCCTCTTCACTTCATTCTTCGCTCTTGCCGTCGCGCCCGTTAACGCCAAGGACGTGCTGCACCTCTACAACTGGAACAACTACATCGCGCCGGAAACGGTCAAGCGCTTCGAGGAGCAATGCAAGTGCGAAGTTAAGCAGACCTACTACTCCGACAACGAGGAACTGCTGGCCAAACTGGCCGCCGGGGCGAAGGGCTACGACATCCTGGTGCCCACCGGCAACGCGCTCGAGTCGCTGATCAAGCAGCAGGCGCTGAAGCCCATCGACAAGGCAGCGCTGCCCAATCTCAAGAACATCAGCCAGGCGTATCTCGACACTGCGTTCGACAAGGGCAACCAGTATTCGGTCCCCTACGCCTATACGGTGACGATGCTGGGCTACAACGACCGGAAGCTGAAGGATCTGGGCATTACCGTCGACTCGTGGGCGGCGATCTTTGACCCCAAGGTCCTCGAGAAACTGAAGGGCCGCGTGACGGTGCTGGACAGCTCGGGCGAACTCTTCGCCGCCGCGCTCAAGTATCTCGGCTATTCCGCCAACGACACCGATGAAAAACACCTGAAGGAAGCCGCCGACGTGATCAAGAAGGCCAAGCCCTACTGGGCGGCGTTCAACGCGTCGTCGTACATCAAGGAACTGACGGCGGGCAACATCTGGCTCGCGCACGGCTATTCCAACGATTTCTTCCAGGCGGACCTGGACGCGCAGGCGGCCAAGCGGCCGTTCCGCATCGTGAAGGCACTGCCAAAAGAAGGTGCCGTGCTTGCGCTCGACAGCATGGTCATCCACAAGGGGGCGCCGCGTCCCGATCTCGCGCACAAGTTCATGAACTTCATGCTGGAAGGCAAGAACTCGGCCGAACTCACTAACCTCATCGGCTCCGGCAATCCCAATGCGCAGGCGATGCAATTCATCAGGCCTGAGATCGCGCGGGACCAGGCCATCTTTCCGGATGCGGTGACGCTCGCCAGGCTGGAACAGTTGAAAGACCTGACCGGCGCGCAGCGGCGCGCACGCAATAGGGCCTGGACGGAAATCAAGGCGGGACGCTAAGACAAGCGTCATCGGGGCATGCCATCATTGCGCGATGACGGCCCCTATCCACTGGCGCATCGAACGGCTCACGCCGAGGCTGCGTGAGCGTTACCTTGCGTTCTTTGACCACGAACGCGGGCCGGCCTTCGCCGACAACCCGGAGTGGGCGAAGTGCTACTGCCACCACTACGAGGTGCCGGTTGCGCTGACGTGGAGCGATTTTGACGGCGCCGCCAACCGGATGGCGATGCAGGCTCGAATCGCCGCCGGTGAAATGGAAGGCTACCTGGCCTTCGCCGGCGACGAGGTCGTGGGCTGGATGAACGCCCAGCCGTATTCGAAGCTTCGCCACGCCTGCGCGCGCATGCGCGTCGCGCAGCCCCCGCTGCCCGTGGCCGCGCAGGATGCGGCCGCGATCGTCTGCTTCGTGATCCCTCCCGCGCGGCGCCGCCAGGGCATCGCGAAGGCGCTGCTTGCCGCCGGTGTCGCCGATCTTGCCGCGCGGGGCCTGGCGCTGGTCGATGCCTTTCCATGGAACGCGGCACCCGACGCGACCGCCGCCACCGACCACTATCACGGCACACTGTCAATGTTCACCGCAGCCGGCTTCGCGGAACTGAAACGGCATGAGGATCTCACCGTCGTGCGCAGGATGCTGCGCTGATGGCCTCGTTGGAGCGCCCGCGACGCACGCTGCTACCCCATGCACTGGCACTGCTCTATGGCGCCGCCATCGCCTATGCCAGCCTCCAGCCCTTCGCGCCGTGGCTCACGCCGACGGACGGCGCGCCGTTCTGGCCTTTCGCGCCATGGCCGCCGCGCTGGACGCGCTTCGACGCGCTGGCCAACATCCTCGCGTATCTCCCGTTCGGACTCTTCGTCGCGCTGACGCCGCGCCGCGCCACTCCTGCCGCGCGCGCCGCGCGGGCGCTCGCGGTCGGCATGACGCTGTCGTTCGGCCTCGAGACGCTGCAGATGTTCCTGCCGTCGCGCGATGCCAACCTGATCGATTTTCTCGCCAACACCACGGGGACGCTGTTGGGTGCGTTCGCGGCGGCGATCATCGTTCGCTCGGAGCGCACGCGCGCACTGCTGTCCGCGTTCCGGAATCGCGTCTTCCTGCCGGGAATGCTGGGCGACATCGGCATCGCGCTGCTGGCGGTCTGGCTCGCCGCGCAGATCAACCCCGGCATCCCGCTGTTCGCCGTGACCTTCGACGCCGACGCGCTGCCCGCGGGGGTTGCGGCAGGCGCCATCGCGGCGCATCCCGACCGGGCGGCGGTCCTGATTGAGGCCGCGCAATCAGCGCTGCAGCTGACCGGCGTCGGTCTGTTCCTGGTGCTGCTGCTGCGCGACCGGCGCCATATCGGCGGCGCGGTGCTGCTGCTGATCGGCACCGCGTTGCTGGTCAAGGGCATCTCGGCGATGCTGCTGCTGAAGCCGGCCGTATGGGAAGCATGGCTGAAGCCGGGCGTGTCGATCGGCATCGCCACCGGCCTCTTGATCCTCCTCTGCATCGTCTTCTTGCCGCGGCCCGTGCAGCTCGCGGCCTGCGCCACCGCGCTGCTTGCTTCGCTGCTGCTTCCCGTCCTTGTCGCCGATCTTCCGCTCACGCGCGCGTCGCTGACGCTGTTCAGCTGGCGCTACGGGCACCTGCTCAACTTCAACGGCCTGACGCAATCGATGCTGCTCGCCTGGCCGCTTGCGGTTGCGGCGTGGCTGTTCGCGTTGGCCGGGCGTCCGCGCTGGGGCGACCCGCGCGAGCGGCGAGCAGGCGACCCGCTATAATCGGCGCTCACTCCAGCCAGGCTCTCCGGCGCGAAGCGCGCCCTGCCACCGACCCGATGAGCTACTTCGAGCGCCACGTTTTTTTCTGCTGCAACCAGCGCGAAGCGGGCGAGAAATGCTGCGCCGATGCCGGCGCGGCCGACATCCGTGGCTACGCCAAGGGCCGCATCAAGGCGCTGGGCCTCGCGGGCCCCGGCAAGGTCCGCATCAATACGTCGGGCTGCCTCGATCGCTGCGAGGAGGGTCCGGT
>JBKJSU010000419.1:0-3066 GCA_046594415.1 Casimicrobiaceae bacterium
TTGGCCATGAAGATGGCCTCCTCGATGTCGTGCGTGACGAACAGGATCGTCTTGCGATCGGTTTCCCAGATCGCCAGCAACAGTTCCTGCATCAGCGAGCGCGTCTGGTTGTCGAGCGCGCCGAAGGGCTCGTCCAGCAGCAGGATCTTGGGATCGTTGGCCAGCGCGCGCGCGATCGCCGTGCGCTGCTGCATGCCGCCGGAAAGCTGCTTCGGATAGTGATGCTCGAAGCCGGTGAGCCCGACCTTGGCCAGCCAGTACGCGGCGCGCTCGTCCTGTTCCGCGCGCGGGAGGTTGCGTTCGCGCAGGCCGAAGCAGACGTTCTCGCGGATGGTGAGCCACGGGAACAGCGTGTAACTCTGGAAGACCATGCCGCGATCCGCACCGGGACCCGCAACTGCGCCGCCGTCGAGCAGCACGCGACCGGTGGTGGGCACGTCGAGGCCCGCGACGATGCGCAGCAGCGTCGACTTGCCGCAGCCTGATGGACCGAGAATGGTGATGAAGTCGTTGTCGGCCACAGCCAGCGTGGTGGGTTGCAGCGCCACGGTGGGCGCGCCGTCGCGCACGCCGGGAAACACGCGGCCGACACCTTCGATGGCAAGCTTGCTCATGGCCCGCTCACGCTAGATCGACGCCCAGGGGAACAACCGCTGGTTGCACCACTTGAAGAGGTAATCGGAGATGAGC
Organism: Casimicrobiaceae bacterium; assembly: GCA_046594415.1. GTDB lineage: Bacteria > Pseudomonadota > Gammaproteobacteria > Burkholderiales > Casimicrobiaceae > VBCG01. The sequence goes on from JBKJSU010000419.1 coordinate 691, forward strand.
CCGATGACACCGATCACGATGATGCCGAAGATGATCTGCCCGGTGTTGAGGAGCGCCTGCGAGTCGGTGATCATGTGCCCGATGCCGGACGACGCGCCGATCAGCTCGGCCACGATCACATACGTCCACGCCCAGCCGAGCACCAGCCGCAACGTTTCCGCGATCGCCGGCGCGGACGAGGGCAGCAGCACGCGCCGCACCACGCCCGAAGCATTGGCGCCGAGCGTATACGCGGCCTCCACGAGATCGCGCCGCGTGGCGCCGACGGTGACCGCCACCATCAGCACCACCTGGAAGAACGAGCCGATGAAGATGACCAGCAGCTTCTGCATCTCGCCGATGCCGGCCCACAGGATCAGCAGCGGAATGAAGGCCGAGGCGGGCAGGTAGCGCGCGAACGACACGAAAGGCTCGAAGAAAGCCTCGATGGGTTTGTAGGCACCCATCGCAATGCCCAGCGGTACCGCGACGACGGTGGCCAGCACAAAGCCGCCGAACACGCGCCACACCGTCATCCCGATGTCCTTGGCGAAGCCGTGGACCGTGAAGAGCAGCCAGCCCTCGTGTGCCATCGTCAGCGGGTCGGCGAGAAACGTCTTCGAGACGAAACCGCCGAAGGTGGCGAGGCTCCACAGCGCCACGAACACGACGAAGAACGCGATGCCGTAGGCGACGCGTCGCCCCCGCGGGATGGCTTGGAGTGGCGTCACCGGCGGGAATGGACGGACCGGACGGGGAGAGCGCCAACCGTGCCGCGGCGCACGCTCACCCCGCCCTGCCGGGTTACTTGATGAACGACGTGTCCACCAGCGTGGTCAGGTCCGGCTTCTGCTTGATAATGCCAAGCTCGAGCAACAGGTCGGCGGCCTCGGCGCTGAATTTCTGGAATTCACCGGCGAAGAACGTCTGGTTCGCCGCCTTGTCCTGCCAGCGCAGGTAGGCCGCGGACTTGCCGAACTGCTCGCCGGTTTGCTTCACGTCGGCGCCCATGATCTCGTAGCTCTTGGCCGGATCCTTCTTGATCATGTCCAGCGCTTCGAAGTAGCTGTCGACCAGCGCCTTGGCGGCCTTGGGATTGGCCTTGATGAAGGTGGGCGTGCAGCCAAAGGTGTCCATCACCATCGGATAGTCGAGCGTGGTGGCGATGATCTTGCCCGCGTCGGGCTTGTCGCGCACGCCGGAGAGATACGGCTCGTACGTCATCGCACCGTCGTTCTGGCCGGCGATGAATGCGGTGGCCGCGGCCTGCGGGCTCATCGTGGCCACGGTCACGTCCTTCATCGACATGCCGTTCTTCTTGAGGATCCACGCAAGGCCGAAGTAGGGCGACGTGCCCGGCGCGTCCACGCCGATGGTCTTGCCCTTGAGGTCGACGACCTTGGCCACGTTGCCGCGCACGGCGAGGCCGTCGGCGCCGTAGGACTTGTCGAGTTGCACCAGCTGCGTGATCGGCACGCCGTTGGCGTTCCAGACGATGTAGGTCTCGACGGTGGTGGCGGCGCATTGCACGTCACCGGAGGCGATCGCGAGGTGGCGGTCCTTCTGCGGGATTTTCTTGATCGAGACGTCTAGCCCGTTTTTCTTGTAGATGCCCGCTTCCTTGGCCAGCGTGAGCGGCGCAAATCCGGTCCAGCCGGAGATGCCGATGGCGACTTTGGTTTCCTGCGCGGTGGCAGGCCCGGCCAGGCCCAGGGCCGTGACACAAACGGTTGCAGCGACGATGTAGCGCATGACGAAATCTCCGGAATTGAGGATGCAAACCATGGAATCTAGGCGTTGGGACGCGGTCCTGTCAATGAGCACGGCAGTGCGGTTTACAATCGAGGCCTTCCACGTCCGCGGCGTCCCGTTGTAGAGGCGCATTGAACCCGATGCAACAGCTGTTGCGCCCTACCGATTACCAGCGCAAGCCGTGGCAGAACGGCGGCGGCGAGTTGCTCGACATCTGCGCCGAACCGGCCGGCGCCGGCCTCGATGCCTTCGACTGGCGCGCCAGCATCGCGCTGGTGCGGGTGAGCGGCCCGTTTTCGCATTTTCCGGGCGTCGACCGCACCATTGTGCTGCTCGACGGTGCCGGCATGCGCCTGGTCAGTGCGGACTGGCACGCCGACATGGACGTCGCCTACGAACCCGTGCGCTTTCCCGGTGAAACGGCGGTGACCTGCACGCTCACCGCCGGCCCCACGCGCGACTTCAACCTGATGGTGCGCCGTGGCGTGATGCGGGGCGACCTCGTCGTCGTGCGCGGAACGGGCGTCACGCTTCCGCCGGCCGACACCATCCTCTGCTACGTCGCCGTGGGCGCCGTCGAATGTGCCACCGGCGCGGGTCCGGCGCAACGCGTGGAAACCGATTGCACATGGAGGACCTTGCGGG
>JBKJSU010000520.1:0-6152 GCA_046594415.1 Casimicrobiaceae bacterium
TGCGTCGTGTGGATGGACGATCTCGCCAACGCCTACGCGTTTTTCGATCCCATCGCAGTCCCGGTGGCGTCGGAGCCGATTCCCACGCTCTCCGAATGGACCATGGCATTGATGGCCCTGCTGATCCTTGTTATCGGGTACACGAATTGGATACCGCGCACCCGCAAAATCAGGTAGCGTGCAGATGAGCCCGGCATCGGGGATGCCGGTGTGGTGCAACAACGTTTTGACAATCCTGCGGAGCAAACTCGTGCGCATCCTGAAACCGACATGGCAGGCACTGGCGGCTATGGCCGCATTGTTGATGGCATCGATGGCGCATGCTGGCTTTTATGGCAATGCGGTCTCCGCCAACTATGTGTGGCCGAACGTCAACGCGGCGCTCTACGCCAGCGGCAGCGTTAACGCCGGAACGGCCGTGGAATTTCCGAAGGTCGGCACCGCCAATATCGTTGTTGATTTTTCCGACACCGGGTTCCGGGTCACGTTTCCCAGCGGCTGGACCTTTGGCACCATCACGCCGCGAACCTTCGACGGCATGGTGATCACGGATGCCGGCGCAACGATGCCGGATTTCACGGGCGCCACTGTCGCGAATTCGAACATCCCGGGCTTCTCCGGCGGGGCCTTGTCGTTCGACGCGGATCACGTTTACGTGAATCTCCTGGCGCTCAGTGCAATTCCTGCGGGTGGATTCGTCGAGGTGGCCGTGCAATTCAAGTCGGCGCCGCCCCCAGCCACGCCTCCTGGCAACGCGGTCGAATATTTCAACGCGACCATGGGGCACTACTTCATCACCGCGTTTCCCGAGGAAGCCGCGGCGCTGGATGCCGGAAGAATCGCGGGCTGGGCACGCACGGGCTACACGTTCCCGGTGGACACTTCCGCCGTGGGCGCGGCGCAACCGGTGTGCCGATTCTTCAGCGCCACGTTTGCGCCGAAGAGTTCGCATTTTTATACGCCCTACGCGGCGGAGTGTGCGGCGGTCAAGGCCGGTGCGGTCTGGAGCTACGAGGCCATCGCGTTCTACCTGAGCGTGCCGGATGGGGTGGGCAATTGTCCCGCGGGCGCCACGCCCATCTACCGCTTCTACAACAACGGCACGACCAATGCCCCCAATCATCGCTACACGTCCGACCCTCTCGTCGTGCGCATGATGAAGGCGCAGGGCTGGACGCCGGAAGGCAACGGCAACACTGGCGTGTTTGCATGCGGCCCGGCCGTGCCGGCGTCGAAGTCGTCACTGGCGGTGAAGGTCGAGTTCAATCCCGCATTGCGCTTCCTCAACACCGGCGACGGGGCATCGATCATCGCGCGGACGGCGACCACGATCACCTTTGGCAAGGTCGTCGCGCTCAATGCAGGCGACGTGTTCGTGGTCCCGGAGATCGGCGCGTGGCGCGCGATAGCGGTGCAGCGCAGCGCCAACCAGACCGTCGTCACGGTGGAAGAGCCGACGCTGGAAGAACTCTTTACGGAGCTTGATATTGCGGGCACGGCGGACATCGACGACACGCCGGAGCTTGGCGTGGGTGTCGTTGCAACGACGAACCGCAAGGGGCTAGAGACGGAGACGGAAACCACGTTCGTAAGAACGACGAACGCGGCTGGCGACAAGGGGCGAAAATTCGTAGCGAAGCTCCAGGCCCAGTGCGGCAGCAATCCGCAGAACAAGATGCGGCTGATCGAGTTCACGGGGGAGATCTACGGCCTGCAGAACATCAATTTCAACATGAAGATGCCGGGCAGTTCGGTGTTCGGCCCGTTGACCTACAAGGTCACTGCGGGCGCCTACATCGGCTGCAAGGTCTCGCTCCCGCTCGGGTCACCGCTCAAGCTGATCGATGTCCCGATTGCCTCGACGGCGGGCTTTTTGCGCATCCAGTTGATTGCGCAGGCCAGGCTCGAGACCAACATCGCGCCCGTGCTGCAGATCATCGAATTGGAGGCCGCAGGCAACATCCCGACGACGACCTCGGCGCCGGCCCTGAACATGACGAACCAGAGTCTTGCGAGCACGCTGTTGCAGGGCGCGAGCGTGGGCAACACCTTCAATGCCACGCTCATTGGGGAACTCGATGTGTCCACCAAGCTCGTGGTGCCGCTCGTGGGCACGCTGCTCGGCGGCGCCGGAGTAAAAACCGGTCCCGCGCTCGACGTGACGGCCAAGGCCGTCGCTAAACCGGCCGGCGCCGACGTTGACATCTGCGCCGAACTGAAGTGGCCGTCGGAACTGTACCTGCAGTACCGCACGGGCCGGACGGTGACATCAAAGTCTCTCTTCCAGACCGACTATCCGGTAAAACTGCCTGATAGCTGGAAGCAATGCCCAGGCAATGCGCCGACCGGTGACTGGCGTTTCACGACGCGGGCATGCAAGCCGGATCCGACCAATGGGCCCGCTTGCAATACTTATTGCAATGACACCGTCGACTTCACGCTCTCAGCCAACGCCGACAAGAGCAAGATCGACCAGTTCTTCCCGGTCGGCAGCAGCGATCTCTACCTGTCGCTCAAGCCGCAAGGCCCGGTGCGCAACTACTTGGGAAGTACCCAGGCGGGCGGAGTGGTACAGGTCGAGACCATGCAGTTCGCGACCGACTACAAGTCGGCCGCGTGGGTGGTGTCGGCGATCTATCCATCCGGCGATGCCGTCTGTTCCGTGCAGCAAAGTGGCGACGCCGTGTTAACGTTGCCACGATGACCGACACCCGCCACGTCCTCACGCTGTCGTGCCAGGACCAGCCCGGCATCGTAGGGGCCGTGGGCATGTTCCTGGCCGATCACCACTGCAACATCCTCGAGTCGGGGCAGTTCGGCGACACCGAGGAAAACCGCTTCATGATGCGGGTGAGTTTCGAGCGGTTGGCCAACGCGCCGGACGATTTCGCGCTGGCCGCTGCGTTCGATGCCGTCGCGCAGCGCTTCGCGATGGAATGGCAGATGCACGATGCGTTGCAGCGCCCTCGCGTGCTGCTGATGGTTTCGAAGTTCGACCATTGCCTCAACGATCTTCTGTATCGCTACAAGGTGGGCGCGCTGGCGATGGATCCGGTGGCCATCGTGTCCAATCATCGCGATACCTACCAGTTGGCCGCGGCATACAACGTGCCGTTCCATCACCTGCCGGTCGCGCCCGCCACCAAGCCGGCGCAGGAAGCCAAGCTGCTCGCTCTGATCGATGAAACCGGTGCGGAGCTGATCGTGCTGGCGCGCTACATGCAGGTGCTGTCCGACAACTTGTGCCAGCGCCTCACTGGCCGCGCGATCAACATCCACCATTCATTTCTGCCGAGCTTCAAGGGCGCGCAGCCCTACCGGCAGGCGCATGCGCGCGGCGTCAAGCTGATCGGCGCCACCGCGCACTACGTCACGCCCGAACTGGACGAAGGCCCGATCATCGAGCAGGAAGTGGCGCGCGTGTCGCACTCGATGACGCCCGACGATCTCGCCTCCGTCGGACGCGACGTCGAATGCCAGGCGCTGGCGCGCGCCGTGCGTTATCACGTCGAGCACCGCGTGTTTCTCAATGGGCAGAAGACCGTGGTGTTCCGCTCGTAGCCCGAATTGTGTAGGCGAGGCTTCAGCCTCGCAAGATCAATTGGAGTCTGCCCCTATTAAATTGACCCAATTAATCCAGCGTGTGCGCCAGCCACGTCTGCGCCCGGGCGCTGTAGACATTCCACGCCAGTCCCGCCAGTACGAGGGCCACGCCGGCAAACTGCAGCGGCGCCAATCCCTCGCCCAGGAACAGGGCGCCGCTTGCCAGCCCTGACACGGGGATGAGCAACGCAAACGGCGTGATGATGGCGGTGGGATAGCGATGCAGCAGCGCATTCCACGTCGCCAGCCCGAACAGCGTTGCGAAATAGCTCATGAAGAGCACGCAGGCCCATGTCTGCCAGCGCATGTCGGCGATGGCGGTCAGCACCGCCGGGCCGCCTTCGAACACCCAGGACGCCGCCGCCAGCGGCAGGGGCGCGGCCAGGCTTGCCCAGACGACGAAACCCACGATGTCAACGTCGGCGCGACCCGCCGCGCGCTTGGCGATCACGTTGCCCACGGCCCAGGCGATCGCGGCGCCGATCACCAGTACGAAGCCGACCAGCGTCGTCGATGCGCCCGCCGATATCTTGTGCACGGCCAGCAGCACCACGCCGATGGCGGCAATGGCCGCGCCGATCATGCTCGCGCGCTGCAGGCGGTCGTGCAGCCACCACGCCGCGAAGCCGATCGTGAAGAAGACCTGCGTCTGGATTACCAGCGACGACAGGCCGGCCGGCATGCCGAGTTGCATGCCGAGGAACAGCAGGCCGAACTGGAAGACGCCGATGGCGAAGCCGTACGCAATCAGCGTGCCGGCGCCGACTCGCGGACGTCGAATGAACAGGATGGCCGGCATGGCCGCGAAAAAAAAGCGCAGCGCTGCCAGCGCAAACGGCGGCACAGCATCCAGCGCCCAGCGCATCGGCACGAAGGCAAAACCCCAGATGACGACTACGGCGAGAACAAGCAGGAAATCGCGGGGCGACAGGCGGGTGGGCACGGCGGGGTACCTGGGCAACGCCGCCACCACCGTCGTCGCAACGACGATGCCGGAACGGCAATCCGCAATTCTACCGATTGCGCGGACGGGTCCTGGAGTACGCTCCCGTGGCGGCGCCGTGGAATGCCGATTTAGAACAAATATTCCATTTTTCGACGTTGCAGAACTTGTGTTTCGCTGCGTTCTGCGCGAAAATAATGAGTCACGCAAGTCGTGGTGACAAGGCATCCGGAAACCTCATGCGAAATTCCACACCTTTCGCGCCGGGCCGCGCGCTCGACGTCATTTGTCTCGGCCGTTTCGCGGTCGATTTCTACGCGCAGCAGATCGGCGCCCGGCTGGAGGATGTGTCCAGCTTCGCCAAATACCTGGGCGGCTCGTCCGCCAACACCGCATTCGGTTGCGCGCGGCTGGGCCTTAAAGCGGGCCTGATCTCGCGCGTGGGCGACGACGCGCTTGGCCGCTTCCTCACCGCAACCATCGCGCGCGAAGGCTGCGATGTCAGCCACGTGGGCATCGATCCGGCGCGACTCACCGGCGCCGTGGTGCTGGGCATCAAGGACCGCGAGTCCTTTCCGCTCATCTTCCTGCGTGAAAATTGCGCGGACATGGCCATCGCGGAAGCGGACGTTGCCGAGGCCTACATCGCCAGCAGCCGCGCGCTGCTCATCACCGGCACGCACTTTTCCACCGAATACATTTCGGCCATCAGCAACCAGGCGCTGGACCACGCGCGCAAGAACAACGTGCGCACCATCCTCGACATCGACTACCGGCCGGTGCTGTGGGGGCTCACCAAGCGCGGCGATGGCGAAACGCGCTATGTGCACTCGGACAACGTCACCGCGCACATCAAGAAGATCCTGCCCAAGTTCGACCTCGTGATCGGCACGATCGAGGAGTTCAACATCGCCGGCGGTAGCACGGACATCCTCACGTCGCTTCGCGCGGTGCGCGCGGTGTCGTCGGCGGTGCTGGTGGTCAAGCGCGGCGCGATGGGCTGCGCGGTGATCGACGCCGCCATTCCTGCCTCGCTTGACGATGCATTCAACGGGCGCGGCGTCGAAGTCGAAGTGCTCAACGTGCTCGGCGCGGGGGATGCGTTCTCGGCGGGCTTCCTGTCCGGCTGGGTGCGCGGCGAGGACTACGACAACTGCGCGCGTTATGCCAACGCGTGCGGCGCCATGGTGGTCTCCCGCCACGGCTGCGCCCCGGCCATGCCCACGCGCGTCGAACTCGACTATTTCCTGGCCAATGCCGCCGCCATCCCGCGGCCTGACCAGGACGCCACGCTTACACGACTGCATCGCGTCACCGCGCCGCGCACGCGCTTTGACGAAGTCTTTGCGTTCGCCTTCGATCATCGCAACCCGTTCTTCGATCTGGCCCAGCAGGGCGGCGTCGACGAATCGCGGCTGCCGACATTGAAACAGTTGTTCGTCGACGCGGTCGCGGCCACCGCAGCGTCGCTGGGCATCGCCGGCAGCACCGGCATCCTGTGCGACGACCGCTATGGTCAGGACGCGCTCAACGCGGCCACCGGTCGCGGCTGGTGGATCGGCCGCGCCGTCGAGTTGCCGGGCTCCAATCCGGTGGTCTTCGATCG
>JBKJSU010000090.1:0-2772 GCA_046594415.1 Casimicrobiaceae bacterium
CAGCGCAAGCGTGGCCTGCGTCCACGCGCCCGCATCGACTGCCCAACGCGCCGTCGCCGAACCGACTTGCGGCCACCGCCCCTGCAGCTCGTAGACCACCTCGGCGATCGGCCTGCCCGCATCAGCGGCGGTGACATACCGAACCACGAGCCACGCGACAAGCAGCGCGGCGACCGTGAGCAAGCGGGCCAGCCGCGAGGCGCCGCTCGTCGCGTACACATCACGTGAGAAAAGCGGACCGGCGCGTGTCAAAGTGGCGTGGCGCAGCGCAAGGAATAGAAGGGGCGCCGCAGCGAGGAAGGCCCACTCCGATGTCCCGAAGTAGGGAGTCTGCAGCACTACGACCGCCGCGAGCGCAACGGCCACCAGCGCACCGCCGACTTGCCCGAGCACGCGCCGGGCGGACCACCGACCGAGCCAGCGTTCCGGCGCGAACTGGTGGAGGTGCGCGAGCCGCCGCATCGCGCTTCGATGCCACAGCCCCGCCATCGATGAAATGGCGAGCACGACAATCGCAACGCCGAGAGTCGCCGCATTCATCCGCGGCAGCAGCCACGCGACTACCGCGAGCAGCGCTAGCGCGCCGTAGGCTAAGACAAGATAGCGTGCGAGGGGCAGGTGGTCGCGGGTAACGGCAGAGGGAAGCATGGGCTCAAATCTACCCTGTTCCAATGCCGGCGGGGTGTGACACCTTGCAATGGCGTGGGCGTGGGCCTGCGGCTGTCCAAACGTTCAAATCGCGATGGGGAACGAGTCGATTGTAGGGATCTCGCCAACAATTGCCGCGACTGCGGCCCGCAAGTCCTTGCGTTCCTCTGGGTTCTGCAACTGGTTACGAAGCGCCCGAATAAGCTGTCGTGATGCGCCCGCGTGATTCGTCCGGAGCACGAGTGCTTCCAGATAGGCACGGAGGATGTCGTGCTCGGCGTGGTCCGCGTCGGCGCGAAGCTGGGGAGGTGACAGGCTGGGTGTAGAGACCCGAGTGGCAGCTGCGGTCATCGACGATGCGTCGCCAGTTTCCTTACCTCGATGTACGCTCGACCGCGTCACGATGTCTTTCTACACGATTCGCTTAACCACTTACACACGATGATATCCCCGGACGCGGTGGATAAGAAACGATGCGCACGCGGCAGTGCGGATTCAACTGGTCGTTGCAACACACTAGACGCTATCGCAGCGGAAGGAGTGTTGCAGATGAAGCTGGGACCGGACGTCCTGGGTGCCTTGCACTCGGGCCATGCAGCGCTGCGAACAAAGACCTACGGCGTCAGGTGCGTGGCGCCGCGCGCCACAGCAGCAACGCACTCGTCAGGATGATGGCCGAGCCCGCGAGCGTCCATCCGTCCGGAACGACGCCGAAGATGGTCAGGTCGATCAGCGCCGCGTAGGCGAGTTGCGCGTAGACGAGTGGCGCCAGCAGCGTCGGCGACGCGCGGTGCGCGGCGATGGCCAGCAGCCAGTGCCCGGCAAGCCCGAACCCGCCCATAGCGGCGAACCACGCCCAGTATCCGAGCGGCATCGGCCGCCATACGAAGGGCAGCAGGAGCGTAAGCAGTGCGGTGCCCACGAACGACGCGTAGAAGACGCAGACCGTGGCATCGTCGGTGCGCCGTGCGATGCGGGTCAGCACCTGGTAGCCAGCGTAGCTGACGGCCATCAGGAGTGGAAAGACAATGGCCCAACCGGCTTGTGCGAACGCCGGCCGAATCACCACAAGTGATCCCGCGAACGCCAGCGCCAGCGCCAGCCGCTGCCAGCGGTTGAGCCGCTCGCCGAAGACGAACCGTGACAGCACGGCAACCAGAAGGGGCGAGACGAACGACAGCGCATACGCGTCGGCGAGCTGCAGCGTGCGCAGCCCCGTGAAGAAGGCGAGAGTGGCGCCGATCATTGTCAGGCCGCGCGCCAACTGGATGCCCGGCATGCGCGTCGCGAAACGCGACCATCCCGAATGCAGCAGCAGAAGCAGCAGGGGCAGGAAGCTGAACGCATACCGTCCCCAGACGACCTGCAGCGGATGCAGGTTGCCGACGAGCCGCTTGCCGATCGTGTCGAGCAACGTGAAGCACAGCACAGCCAGGAGCATGTACGCGGCACCCACACCTGCTGAGTGCAACGTCGCGGCCGGCGCCGCCTCGGGGCGCCGGGGAGTGCTCACACGAACGTCAGCAGGCGGCGCGGTGTATGCACGAGCATCTGCGTCACGTCGGCGTCGGTCAGGCCCCGGCGCAGCATCAGCGGGACCGCGTTCTCCAGCAGGTGGCCGTAGCCATGGCCGCCGAAACGGCGCAAGCGGGTGCGGGTGCAGATGTCGTGCGCGACGACGAGCTGGCGGGCGTAACCCTTGCGCGCCAACGCGGCGATGCATTGGATGCGCTGGCCATCGTTGGGGAGGTCGACATCGGCAAACGGATAATAGGCCGACTCGATGCCGAAGAAATCAAATTCGAGCACCGCCCCGGTGTCGGCAACGCACTGCATGTCATCGACGCAGAAGAGCGTGCGGTCGACGTGGCTGACGATCACGCGCGCGAGGTCGGCGCCCGCGTCGCTCAACACGGTGAGTGCGTCCATGGTGCCGTCGAGCGTGCGCGGCGGGTGGATGTTGATCGCGGCGCCGGTCGCGGCCTGCGCCTGCGCTGCGGCGACGAGCGAACGGCGCTCGAGGTCGGAGAACGGCGTGGAGAGGCCGATTTCGCCCAGGATGCCCGCCCGTATGCCGCTGTCGTCGATTCCTTCCTGCACCGCGCGAACCATCGCCGCGCAGGT
>JBKJSU010000367.1:0-5024 GCA_046594415.1 Casimicrobiaceae bacterium
ATGCCGATATTCTCGTTGAAATTCTGCACGGCGATCGAATGACCGGCGCCCATCAGCACGTGGCCGCGATGCTGCAACAATGCATTCATCGGCACCACGAAGAAGCCCGCGCAGCCACCGATTGCGATCATCAGCGCCACCGCGATCGGGAGCTTGGTGACGAGGACCATGACGATGACGATAAGCCCCATGGCCACGCCGATGGGCAGCACGTTCATCGAGTTGCGCAGCGTGATGTACCGCGCGGCGATGAACGCGCCAACCGCGATGCCCACGGCCACCACGCCCTGCAGATACGACGCCTGCGAGAGGTCGAAGCCCAGTTGCTTCGCAGCCCACGCCAGGACGATGAACTTGAGCGTGGCGCCCGCCCCCCAGAACAGCGTCGTGGTGGCAAGCGATATCTGTCCCAGCTTGTCGCGCCACAGCAGCACGACGCAATGCGAGAACTCGCGGATAAGATAAACGGGATTCTTGCTGGGTGTGCGGTGGTCCACGCCGGTGTTGGGGATGTACCAGTTGAAGCCAGCTGCGATGAAGTAAAACGCGACGATCACGCAGATCGCCGCTTCGGGCGGGGTGTTGATGCCGGTGTCGAACACGGGCAGGTCGAAGCCCAGCATCACCGTCGACACGCGTTCGCTGACCAGCACGCCGCCCAGCAGCACGCCCAGGATGATCGAGGCCACCGTCGCGCCCTCGATCCAGCCATTGGCCACCACCAGTTGCCGCGCCGGCAGAAGCTCGGTCAGGATGCCGTACTTGGCGGGCGAATAGGCGGCCGCGCCGAAGCCCACTACCGCATAGGCAAGCAGCGGATGGACGGAGGTCAGCATCATCAGGCAGCCGACGATCTTGATGCCGTTGGTGATCAGCATCACCCGGCCCTTGGGCATCGAGTCGGCGAAGGCGCCCACCAGCGGCGCCAGGACCACGTAGGACACGACGAAGCATTGCTGCAGCGCCGGCGTCATCCAGTCGGGCTCGTGCAACTCGTACAGGAGCTTGATGGCGGCGATGAGAAGCGCGTTGTCGGCGAGCGACGAAAAAAACTGCGCCGCCATGATGGTGTAGAAACCGCGCTTCATAGCCTCGAAATGTCGTCCCGTGCCACGGCGCGAAGGGTTGGGGCTTTGGCGAGCGAACCGGAGTGGAACTCCGGCGCGGCGCGGTACCGTATCGTTATAATGGTTGACGTCGCGTAGCCCGCGCTTTATACCATGTTTGCCAAAAGGTCCTGGTAGCGCTGGTGTCCGCGGCCATGATCAGCGACGGCGTCGCGCACCACTCGCGCCAACTTCCTCCCTACCATCGCCCACGTCACGTTGGATGGCCCGCCCGCTCTTCGCGCAAATCAACCTGGCGGCACTTCGCAGCAATGTGCGCCGCGTCCGCGAGCTGGCACCAGGCGCGCAGGTGCTGGCAGTGGTCAAGGCCAATGCCTACGGCCACGGTATCGACCGGGTGTTGCCGGCATTGGACGATACCGACGGGCTGGCGCTGGTGGAACTCGACACGGCCCTGAAGCTGCGCCAAGGCCATTACACGCGCCGTATCCTGATGCTCGAAGGCTTCTTTGCCGAGACCGAGCTGCCCGAATTGGCGCAAGAGCGGCTGGCTACGGTCGTCCACGACGGCGAGCAGGTGCGGATTCTGGAAACCGCCATCCTCGCCCGGCCGCTGGAGGTCTTCATCAAGGTCAACACTGGCATGAACCGCCTGGGATTCCGGCCCGCGGAGGTCGCGAGTGTGTGCAAGCGGCTGGCCTCCGCGCCCTCCGTTGCGGCTTTGCGCCTGATGATGCACTTCGCGCGTTCGGACGAGGACGATGGCCTGGCGGAGGCGTTGAAGGAGTTCGATGCCGCATGCAAGGGGTTGCCTTATCCGCGATCGCTGGCCAATTCGGCCGGCATCGTGCGCTTTTCCCAGGTGGGCGGCGACTTCGTGCGCCCTGGCATCATGCTGTACGGCGCGTCGCCATTTCCGTACGACACCGCCGACATGCTGGGCTTGCAGCCGGTGATGACGCTGCGCTCGGCAATCATCGCGGTGCAGGAGCTGAAGGCCAACGAAAGCGTGGGCTACGGCGCCACCTATACAGCAGTACGCCCGCACCGCATCGGCATCATCGCCTGCGGTTATGCCGATGGCTATCCGCGGCATGCGCCCAACGGCACGCCGGTGCTGGTCTGCGGCCGGAAGGTGCGCCTCGCCGGCCGCCCGTCGATGGACATGCTCACAGTCGACCTGTCCGACGTGCCGGAAGCAGGCGTCGGCAGCCCGGTGGTGTTGTGGGGCGAGGGGTTGCCGGTGGACGATGTGGCCAGTGCCGCGTCCACGGTAGGCTACGAGTTGTTGTGCGCCGTGGCCCGGCGCGTGCCGCATGTGACGAGCGAGGTCGGCGGCATCGACCTCGAGCTCTAGGAATCCAGTGCAGATACGGGAGAAGCAATCGTGTACACCGTCGTGACCGGCGCCGCCGGTTTCATCGGCTCCAATCTCGTCCGCGCACTCAATGCGCGCGGCGAAACGCGCATCCTCGCCGTCGACAACCTTGCGCACGCCGACAAGTTTCGCAACCTTGCCGATGCGGACATTGCCGACTACCTCGACCAGGATGAATTCATCGAGCGGCTGGGCGCGGGCGACTTCGACGATGAACTGGCGGCAGTACTGCACCAGGGTGCATGCTCGGACACGATGGAAACCGACGGCCGCTACATGATGCGCAACAACTACCGCTACTCGGTGACGCTGCTCGATCATTGCCAGAACAACGACGTGCCGTTCCTGTATGCGTCCAGCGCGTCCGTCTACGGCGGCAGCAGCACCTTCGTCGAGACGCGGCAGCACGAGGCGCCGCTCAACGTCTATGGTTACTCCAAGTTCCTGTTCGACCAGTATGTGCGCCGAGTGCTGCCCGAGCGCACGGCACCGATCGCCGGCTTCCGCTACTTCAACGTGTACGGACCCGGCGAATCGCACAAGGGCCGGATGGCGTCGGTGGCGTATCACTTCTTTCACCAGTATCGCGGCGAGGGATCCGTGCGCCTTTTCGACGGCTCGGGCGGATACGCGGCGGGCGAGCAGCGGCGCGACTTCGTGTGCGTCGACGACGTGGTCAAGGTCAATCTCGATTTCCTCGATCATCCGCAACGCTCCGGCATCTTCAACCTGGGTTCGGGGCGCGCGCAGAGCTACAACGAAATGGCGGCAGCCACCATCAACGCGTGCGCGGCGGCGGAAGGCGCGCCGGCACGCACGCTCGAGCAACTCGTGGCGGCAGGCACGATCACTTACGTGCCATTTCCGCTGGCGCTGGTGGGCAAGTACCAGAGTTTCACGCAGGCCGACCTGTCGGCGTTGCGGTCGGCCGGCTACGTGGCGCCGATGGCGAGCGTGGAGGAGGGCGTCACCCGCTACGTCGAAAGGCTGATGGCGGGCACCGCGTAGCGCACCTTAAGGTGGTGACTCGTCGGTCCGGTTCCGTCGTCTGATGGCGGCGCCAGTCCCGGCGGTTCCCTTCATCACCTCAAGGAGTACGCCATGCACAAGCTCACAGGCGCGTTCGCGCTGGCGCTTGCACTGCTGTTTGCCGTCGCGGTACCGGCTGCCGCTGCCGTCAACATCAACACCGCCACCAAGGAAGAGTTGATCGCATTGAACGGCGTCGGGCCGGCCAAGGCGCAGGCCATCCTCGACTATCGCAAGGCCAACGGGCCGTTCAAGTCGGTCGACGATCTGCGCAACGTCAAGGGCATCGGCGCCAAGCGGCTCGAGAAGCTGCGCCCCGAGCTTGCCGTCTCGGCCACGCCAGCCAAGGTGGCCTCGGCAGCGCCCGCCAAGTCCGAGGCGCGCGGCGCGGGCCCGTCGGCCAGGGGCGACGTCAAGAGCGCGGGCGAGGCCAAGCCCAAGCCCTGAAGCGCCGTTCGTCGCGCGGCAACCTGCGGCGGGCGGTGGCGCCCGCGGCACGATGCCGCGCCGCTCCGCCTTGCCGCAGGCGTGGTCAACCCGTACCATCGTGAGCGCGTTGGAGGCACATGCTGCGCAACATTGCGCGATACGCACTCCGCGTCCACGATAATCAGGGAGATCACGTAATGAAACAATTGTTGCTTGCGTTCATCTGGCTCGTGCTGTCGAGCTTCGCGATCGCGGCGGTCAATATCAATACCGCCACGAAGGAAGAACTCGATGTGCTGCCCGGCATCGGACCGGTGAAGGCGCAAGCCATCATCGACTACCGCAATGCCAATGGCCGGTTCAAGACGCCCGAAGACATCAAGAAGGTCAGCGGCATCGGCGACGCCACGTTTGACAAGATCAAGGGCGACATCGCCGTGACCGGGGCAAACACGCCGATCAAGGCCGCGCCTGCTGCTGCAGCGGCTGCTCCGGCAGCGGCGACCAAGGCGGCTGCCCCTGCGATGGTTCCCGCTCCGGCACCGGCGGCCGCACCCGCATCTGCGCCCGCCAAGGCCGCTACTCCGGCACCGGCGGCTGCCGCAGCCCCGGCATCTGCGCCCGCCAAGGCGGCCGCTACTCCGGCACCGGCGCCTGCCGCAGCCCCGGCGGCCACGCCCGCCAAGGCCGCTGCTCCGGCACCGGCGCCTGCCGCAGCCCCGGCGGCTGCGCCCGCCAAGGCCGCTGCTCCGGCACCGGCGCCTGCCGCAGCCCCGCCCGCAGCTCCCAAGGCCGAAGCCGGCAAGGCCGCCGCACCTGCCGCCGCGCCGATGAAGGCCGACGACAAGAAGGCTGCGAAGGAAGAAAAGCCGTCCAAGGAGGCCGCCGCCAAGGCCAAGGCTGACAAGGACGCCAAGGCCAAGGCCGACCAGGACGCCAAGGCCAAAGCCGAAGCCCCGAAGAAGTAGTCGTCCCGCAATACGCTTCAGCCGGCCCCCGCATCACGGTGCATCGCGCACCGCTGCCGCGGGGGCCGTTGTTTGCACGGTACGCGGCGAACGCGCTGGGGCCGCGGCTACAATCCACCGATGAATGCAGCGCCTGCCGACAAGCTCTCCGCC
>JBKJSU010000401.1:0-3405 GCA_046594415.1 Casimicrobiaceae bacterium
GGGACGATCACGTTGCCTTTTACCTTGGCCTGGATCCGGCTGATCCATTCGGCATTGGCCTTGGCCAGTGCGGATGCATTGGCCGCTTCACGCGCCTTGTTCTGCGCATCTTTTTCAGCCTGCGCGCGCGATTGCGCTTCCCGGTCGGCCTGCGCCCGCAGCGCGTCGGTTTCGCGCTGCTGGCGCTCGCGCACTTCGGTGGCGCGCTTCTCATCCTGCTTGCGTCGCTCGTCTTGCTTGCGCTTGTCGTCGGCATCCTTCGCATCGCGCGCTTTCTTGTCGGCCTCCTTCTGGTCCGCCACTTTCTTGTCGTTCTCGGCCTTCTTGCGGCGTTCGTCTTCCTGCCTGGCCTTCAGCGCAATGTCCGCCGCCCGCGTATCCGGACGCTCGACCTTCGGTGGAGGCGCGGGCTGTGGAACAGGCACCGGTGCCGGCGGAGGCGTTGGCGCGGGAGCGGGAGGCGGCGCAACCACCGGTGGCTCTGGCGTGGCCGGCGCCGGCTCGGCAGCCGCGGCGCGCGTGGGTGGCGCGTACAGCTCGGCCGTCACCGGCTGCGGTGCACGGTTTTGCCACGTGACTGAGAACACGATCACTGCAAGGAAACCGAGTTGGACGGCAATGGCCAGCAACAGTGCCAACCATTTACCCCTGATCTGGCGCGCTGGCTGCGGCCGCTCGGAACGGGCCATCGCTAGCTTGCGGGCGGCTTCGCCAGCAGGCCGACCTTGCGCACACCGTTGCGTTGCAGCAGGTCGAGAAGGCCCAGCACGTCGTCGTAGCGCGCACCCTTGTCGGCGGCGATCACCACCGGCTGTTCCTGTTTGCCCTGTTTGGCCAGCACGCGCAGCACGAGTTCCTCGCGGCTCACGCGCGCGGCGGGCACATTGGTCGATTGGTCGCGCAGCCACACCGTCTGATCGGTGCGCAGCGTTACTTCGAGCGGCTGCACCGGCGCCGTGAGCTTGGTGCCGACCGAGGGCAATTCGATTTCGCCCGGACTGACGAGAGGCGCCGTCACCATGAAAATGACGAGCAGCACCAGCATCACGTCGATGTACGGCACGACGTTGATCTGGTTGATGGCTTTGCGGGGGCGGCGCACGTTGGTTTCCGGGAAGGTGCGCGAGCCTAGTTCTGCCGCTGCAGGATGTTGGAGAATTCCTCGATGAACGTCTCATAGCGCGTGGCCAGCCGATCGACGTCGTGCGTGTAGCGGTTGTAGCCGATCACGGCGGGAATGGCGGCGAAGAGGCCGATGGCCGTGGCGATCAGCGCTTCGGCGATGCCGGGCGCCACGTTGGCGAGCGTGGCCGAGCTGACATTGGCGAGTCCGCGAAATGCATTCATGATGCCCCACACGGTGCCGAAGAGCCCGATGTAGGGCGAGACGGAGCCGACGGTGGCGAGCCCGGACAGGCTCGACTCCAGCGCGTCGATCTCGCGCTGGTAGGCCGCGCGCATCGCCCGGCGCGCGCTGTCGAGCGTGACCGCGGACACGCTGCCCTGCTTGCGGTGCTTGGCGTATTCGCGAAAGCCCGCGGTAAAGATGTGCTCCATGCCGCTGCCGGTGCGGGCCTGCGCGGTGCGCTGGTACAGGTCGGCCAGGTCGCCGCCCTTCCAGAAGTCGTCCTCGAAGCGGTCGGTGTCGCGCGTGGCGCGCCGCAGCTGGAACAGCTTGAGGAAGATCTGCCACCAGGACCACAGCGACAGCAGCACCAACAGCGCCATCACCGCCTGGACGACGACGGACGCCTGCAGGACCAGCGAGACGAACGATAGATCGGCGTGCACGTTCAAGCGATGCTCTCCAGGCTTTGCACCAACGGTGCAGGAATGCGTACGGGGCGCCATTGCGCGGCGTCGATGCACGCCAGGGTGACGCGGGCCGACGTCAGCACCTCGGTCGTCAGCGCACCTGCACGTTCCACGCGTTGCGTGACGACGATGCGGGCCGCCCCCATCGCTTCGACTTCGACCGTGGCCGACAGCACATCGTTCAGCCGCGCGGGGCGGTGGTAGTCAATTTCACAGCGATGCACGACGAATACCACGCCGTGTTCGCGCTCGAAAGCGGCGAGCGGATGGCCGTTGGCGGCAAGCCACTCGGTGCGCGCGCGCTCCATGAATTTCAGATAGTTGGCGTAGTAGACGACGCCGGCGGCGTCGGTATCCTCGTAATAAACGCGCACCGGGAAGCGAAAGGGTTCGGCCATCATGCGCCGGGAAAGAGATCGGCGCCGGCGCCGGACGCGGGCGGCGTGAGGCCGAAATGCCGCCACGCCAGCGCCGTCGCAATCCGGCCACGCGACGTGCGCTGCAGGAATCCCTGCTGGATCAGGAAAGGCTCGAGCACATCCTCGATGGTGTCGCGCTCCTCGCCGATGGCGGCGGCGAGGTTGTCCACACCCACGGGGCCGCCCGCGAACTTGTACAGCACGGTGTGCAGCAATTTGCGGTCCATGACGTCGAGCCCGGACGCATCGACGTCCAGCATCACCAGCGCGGCATCGGCGATGGCGCGCGTCACCTCGCCGTTGCCCTTGACCTCGGCGAAATCGCGCACGCGGCGCAGCAGGCGATTGGCGATCCGCGGCGTGCCGCGGGAACGGCGGGCAATCTCGTGCGCGCCGTCGGGATCGACGTTGATTTCCAGCAAACTTGCCGAGCGCGTGACGATGCGCGTCAATTCCTCGGTGTTGTAGAACTCGAGGCGCGCGACGATGCCGAAGCGATCGCGCAGCGGGTTGGTGAGCATGCCCGCGCGCGTGGTGGCGCCCACCAGCGTGAACGGCGGCAGGTCGAGCTTGACGCTGCGCGCTGCCGGGCCTTCGCCGATCATGATGTCGATCTGGAAGTCCTCCAGCGCCGGGTAGAGGATTTCCTCGACGATCGGCGACAGCCGATGGATCTCGTCGATGAAGAGCACGTCCCGCGGCTCGAGGTTGGTGAGTAGTGCCGCGAGATCGCCGGGGCGTTCCAGCACCGGCCCGGACGTGGAGCGCAGGTTCACACCCAGTTCATGCGCGATGATGTGCGACAGCGTGGTCTTGCCCAGCCCCGGCGGCCCGAACAGCAGCACATGGTCGAGCGCCTCGCCGCGTTTCCGGGTGGCCTCGATGAAGATCGACAACTGCTCGCGGATCTTCTCCTGGCCCACGTATTCGGCGAGGCCGCGCGGACGTAGCGCGCGCTCGACGACTTCCTCCTGCACGCCGGCCACCTTGGCGCCGATGACACGATTGAGTTCGTCGTTCTCGATCATTGTTGATGGCTCATGGGTGATCCTTCGCGCTGCGCGCTCCGGAATTCGCCCTTCGGGCGGCCGTGCGGGCAGATTGACGATCCTTCGCGCTGCGCGCTCCGGAATTCGCCCTTCGGGCGGCCGTGCGGGCTCATCATGCCTTC
>JBKJSU010000422.1:0-3251 GCA_046594415.1 Casimicrobiaceae bacterium
TTGCCATAGCGACCGGTGCGTTGCGCCACCACGGCCGCGGCATAGCGCTCGTCGGACAGGAAGCCCGCGGCGGTGAGTTGGTCGAGCGTGGCTTCGATGGCCTCGGCGTCGATGCCGCGTTGCGCCAGCCGCTGCGCCAGTTCGGCGCGGCTGTAATCACGCCGGGCGAGATACCGCACCGCCATCGCCTTGGGTGACGGCCCCGCAACATCGGGTCGACGGGGCGAGCCAGCGCTTGCGGTCGCCGCCCGGCCCCGTCGGAACCTAGGGCCTGCTAGCACCAAATTCGCATGAGCGGCGCATTCGCTGAGGCTGCAGGGCGAGGCGCCGCCGAGGCAGCGTGGTGCGTACCACGTAACGAGGCGGCAACGAAGCCCTGCAGCCTCAGCGCGTGCGCCCCGGAGGGCGATCCTCCAGAACAAACGCACTCAGCGTTGCCAATACTCGCCGGGGGTGGTACCCCGGCTCCGCTTGGCGCCTCGATTGCGTTTGTTCTGGAGGTCACGCTCATGCGAATTTGGTGCTAGCAGGCCCTGTTCACTCGTCTGCGGACGGCGCCGGATTGATGCGGCCCGGCGTGGGCACATCCACCGCCGTGCGGATCTTGGCCTCGATTTCCTGGGCCAGCTCGGGATGTTCGCGCAGGTATTCGCGGGCGTTGTCCTTGCCCTGACCGATCTTGTCGCCGTTGTAGGCGTACCAGGCGCCGGACTTTTCGACGATCTTGTGCAGCACGCCAAGCTCGACGATTTCGCCTTCGCGCGAAATGCCTTCGCCGTACAGGATGTCGAACAGCGCTTCGCGAAACGGCGGCGACACCTTGTTCTTGACGACCTTGACGCGGGTTTCGTTGCCGACGACTTCCTCGCCGCGCTTGATGGCGCCGATGCGCCGGATGTCGAGGCGCACCGAGGCGTAGAACTTGAGCGCATTGCCGCCCGTGGTGGTTTCGGGGCTGCCGAACATCACGCCGATCTTCATCCGGATCTGGTTGATGAAGATCACCAGCGTGTTGGAGCGCTTGATGTTGCCGGCAAGCTTGCGCAGCGCCTGGCTCATCAGCCGCGCCTGCAGGCCGGGCAACTGGTCGCCCATCTCGCCCTCGATTTCGGCCTTGGGCACCAGCGCCGCCACCGAGTCGATCACGATGATGTCGACGCCGCCCGAGCGCACCAGCATGTCGGTGATCTCGAGGCCCTGCTCGCCCGTGTCGGGCTGGGAGATGAGGAGATCGCCGACGCTGACGCCGAGCTTGCCGGCATAGACGGGGTCGAGCGCGTTTTCGGCGTCGATGTAGGCGGCCACCCCGCCCGCCTTCTGCACCTGCGCCACGACTTGGAGGCACAGCGTGGTCTTGCCGGAGGATTCAGGGCCGTAGATCTCGACCACGCGGCCACGCGGCAGGCCGCCGACGCCGAGCGCGATGTCAAGGCCAAGCGAGCCGGTGGACACCACCGACAGGTCGTTGGCGATCTGGGCTTCGCCCATCTTCATGATGGAACCCTTGCCGAACTGCTTTTCGATCTGGGTGAGCGCAGCGAGGAGGGCTTTGGATTTTTGGTCGTCCATGGGGGAGTCGAGGGGCATGATTGGAATCTCCAAGTATCGCCTGCCGGCGGCCGGCCGGGAGCGGGGTCCTTGCGAACAGGACGGATCGTCGCATAGAACGATCGTTCGACGCAAGCGTTCCTGTGGCCTAATCCGTCTGGCGGATTGGGCGCTGGGCTAAAGCGGTGGTACCCGCTCCCGCAGCCCGCGCAGGGCAACCGCCACGGCCGCTGCGCGGACGGCGGCACGATCGCCCGGCACATGCAGCGTCACCGCAGCGGTCTCCCCGCCCCGTCGTGCCCAGGCGAAGCAGACCATCCCGACGGGCTTGTCCGCCGTGCCGCCACCCGGCCCCGCCACCCCGGTGATCGCCACGGCGAGATCAGCCGGCGAATGCGCCAGCGCACCCTCCGCCATTGCCCGGGCCACCGGCGCCGAGACTGCGCCATGGTCCTCGATCAGGCCGGGCGCCACGCCCAGCATCTCGATCTTGGCCTCGTTGGTGTAGGTCACGAAGCCGCGCTCGAACCACGCCGAGCTGCCCGCGACGGCAGTGATCGCGCCGGCGACCAATCCGCCGGTGCACGATTCGGCGGTGGCGCAGCGCCAGTGGCGCGCCTGCAACGCTGCGCCCAGCTCCACTGCCAGCGCGACGAGGACGTCGGCGGTCACGCGAAGTCCCCCGGCCGGGCGCGATAGTGATAGGTGTATGCGGTGGCGAAGCCGAAGCGGCGATACACCGCCAATGCGCGGTGGTTGTTGGCGTCGACCTGCAGATAGGCATGCGTGGCGCCGTGGTCCCATGCCCAGGCCAGCAGCCGCCCCAGCAGTGCCGTCGCCACCCCGCATCCGCGCATTTCCGGCGCCGTGGCCATCGAGAAGATACCGGCCAGCCCGTCGTCGAGCATCACGGTGCCCACGCCTGCGGTTCCGCGCGGCCCCTGCGCCAACAGCGCGCGCATCGGCAGCGGGCTGTCCACCAGGCGCTCGAAGTAGGCATCCCGCTGCGCGGGCGTGGCGTGCTGCAGCGCCGCCACCGCATCGGCGAATACCTCCGCCGGCGGCGACACGACTTCCACGCCGGGCAACGGGGCCGCCTCCGGCGCCTGCGCCAGCCGCACCACCTGCACCAGCGTCGTTTCGTGCGCCTCGTAGCCGCGCGCCGCCAGCGCGGCATCGAGATCGGGCGGCTGCACGAAGGGGGTGATGCGAAACAGCACCGGGAATCCGCGCGCGGCATAGACCTTCTCGCAATGCGCGATCTTGTCGGCCAACGGCAACGATGAATTGAAATGTGCATTCACGCTGCGCGCCCGCTTGGCCTTGCCCGGCGAGACTCGCAGCAGCCAGCCGTCGTAGAAGAGTTGGCGCTGCGACTGCAGCGCATTGAGGCCGACCTCCTCCAGCCGCCGCAGGTCCAGCTCGCCGCTGCCGCCGATGTTCATCCGAGAATCCGCTGTCCAGCCGCGAAAACCAGCAGCGTAAAGCCCGCGGCCAGCAGGTCGTCAAGCATCACGCCCAGCCCGTTCTTCATCCGCGCGTCGAGCTGCCGGATCGGCGGCGGCTTCACGATGTCGAAGAAGCGGAACAGCGCGAAGGCGATGGCAATGCGCTCGAGCGTGATGCCGGTGAAGAACAGCACCAGCAGGAAGGCCACGACCTCGTCGATGACGATGCCGCCGTGATCCGGCTGGCCCAATTCG
>JBKJSU010000435.1:0-8504 GCA_046594415.1 Casimicrobiaceae bacterium
GGGATCCTCGCCATCGGGCAGCAGCAGGAAGGATGCGTTCTTGCCGTCGGCCAGCACCGGCAGCGCATTCTCGAGCGCGCGCCATGCAGCCTTGCGGCCGGCGTTGTCGCCGTCGAAGCAGAACACGACGCTGTCGGTGAGTCGAAAGAGCTTTTGCGCGTGCACCGGAGTCGTGGCCGTGCCGAGTGTCGCCACGGCGTAGTCCACGCCATGCTGAGCCAGCGCGACGACGTCCATGTAGCCCTCGACGACGACCACGCGACCCGCGTCGCGGGTCGCGTTGCGCGCAAGGAAGAGCCCGTAGTTCGCGCCCCTTCGAGAACACCGGCGTCTCGGGCGAGTTGAGGTACTTGGGCTCGCCGGTGCCCAGCACGCGCCCGCCGAATCCGATCACGCGGCCCCGGCTGTCGTGGATGGGGAACATCACGCGATCACGAAAGCGGTCGTAGCGCTTGCCGCCCTCGCCATTGATGACGAGGCCGGCCGCGTCCAGCGCCGGTTCGTCGTAGCGCGGAAAGACTTCGGCCAGCGACTGCCACGCCTCCGGCGCGTAGCCGATGCCGAAGCGCGCGGCGATCTCGCCGGTGAGCCCCCGCGCCTTCAGGTAGTCGATGGCCGCCGGGGCATCCTTCAAGCGCGCGCGGTAGAAGCGCGCCGCGGCGAGCAGCAGTTCGTTCAGATCCTGCGCCTCCGCGCGGCGTTCCTTGTCGCCCGGACGCTCGTCGCGGGGAACGTCGAGGCCGGCGTCGCGCGCCAGCTCCTCCACGGCGTCGGGAAACGACTTGCCCGCATGTTCCATCAGGAAGCCGATGGCGGTGCCATGCGCGCCGCAGCCGAAGCAGTGGTAGAACTGCTTGGTGGGGCTGACGCTGAACGACGGCGATTTCTCGCTGTGGAACGGGCAGCACGCCATGTAGTTGGCGCCCGCTTTCTTCAGCGGGACGAACCGGTCGATCACCTCGACGATGTCGACGCGACCGAGCAGGGTCTCAATGAAATCGTTGGGGATCATCGCGCCGCTTCACCAGTGGCTATGGTGCGCCGAAGGCGCCGGCAATGCCATTCAGGGGACGAGTCTTGCCTTGACCCTGGCGGCCACGGCCGTCATGTCGGCGCGACCGGCCAGCTTGGGCTTCAACTCGGCCATCACCTTGCCCATGCCGGCCGGGCCGGCGGCACCGGTGGTGGCAATGGCCGCGTCGATCGCGGCGCCGATTTCAGCGTCGGACAACGGTTGCGGCTGGTAGGTGGCGAGTACGTCGAGTTCGGCGCGCTCGATGGCCACGAGGTCGGGCCGCTTGCCGGCTTCGAACTGCGTGATCGAGTCCCGCCGCTGCTTGACCATCTTGTCGAGGATGACGAACACGTCGGCATCCGTGACGACGATGCGCTCGTCGACTTCGCGCTGCTTGATCGCGGCCAGCACGAGGCGGATGGTGGACAGGCGCGCCGTGTCCTTGGCGCGCATGGCGGTCTTCATGTCGTCCGTGATGCGCTCTTTGAGGGTCATCGTGGTCTCGTCGCTCGAACCTGCGCTGGACTGCGGAAACAAAAAGGGGCGAATCGCTTCGCCCCTTGCATTGCCCTGCACGCGACCCGCTGGCGCGGACCACGCGGCATGTTGCCGGTCAGAACAGCTTCGGCGGCAGTTGCTGGCTGCGGATGCGCTTGTAGTGGCGCTTGACCGCGGCAGCCTTCTTGCGCTTGCGCTCGGCCGTGGGCTTTTCGTAGAACTCGCGAGCCCGCAGTTCCGTCAGCAGGCCCGTTTTTTCGATGGTGCGCTTGAAACGGCGAAGCGCTGCCTCGAAGGGCTCGTTTTCGCGGACGCGGACGCTCGGCATGGGTATCTTTTCCTAGGTTTCTTGGTCGAAATTTTTTGGGTCTTGATTGCTTGCACCCGATTGCGGTGCAACGCCTGAGTTGATCGGCAGCCCGCTACTATAGTCGAGATCGGGAAAACCTGCAAGCCCCTGTATGATTTCACCTTTTCCACGACTCGAGGGCGTTTGGCCATGCGTGTGCTGGGTATCGAGACCTCCTGCGACGAGACGGGCGTGGCCGTGTACGACACGGCCGACGGCCTGCTCGGGCACGCGCTGCACTCGCAGGTGGCCATGCACCAGGAATACGGCGGCGTCGTGCCCGAACTCGCGTCCCGCGACCACATCCGGCGTGTGATCCCCCTGGTGCGCGAAGTATTGGACAGCGCCGGGCTCACGCTGGCCGATCTTGACGGCGTGGCCTTCACCCAGGGACCCGGCCTCGCCGGCGCGCTGCTGGTCGGGGCCAGCGTGGCGTCCGCGCTGGCCTTCGCGCTGGGCCGGCCGGCCATCGGGGTCCACCATCTGGAAGGCCACCTGCTGTCGCCGCTGCTGGCAACGGACAAGCCGGCGTTTCCTTTTGTCGCCCTGCTGGTGTCCGGAGGGCACAGCCAGCTATTCGACGTCGAGCGGGTCGGCAGCTACCGACTGCTGGGCGACACGCTCGACGATGCGGCGGGCGAAGCCTTCGACAAGACTGCGAAGATGCTCGGATTGCCCTATCCGGGCGGACCGGCGCTGGCGGCGCTGGCCGAGCACGGCACGGCGGGTACCGTGCGCCTGCCACGGCCGATGCTCGACTCGGGCGATCTCGATTTCAGCTTTTCGGGATTGAAGACCGCGGTAGCGATACTCGCGCGGCGCGAAGCGCGCGGGGCCGCGCCCGAAACGCTGCCCGCTGGGCGCAAGGCCGACATCGCCCGCGAATTCCAAAGCGCCATCGTGGACGTGCTGGTGACCAAGGCCATGGCGGCGCTGGCGGCCACCGGTCGACCGCGCCTCGTGGTGGCCGGCGGCGTGGGCGCCAACCGCGACCTGCGTACGCGTCTCGTGCGCGATGCCGGTGCGCGGGGCGCCCGTGTCTACTTCCCCGAACTCGCGTTCTGCACCGACAACGGGGCGATGATCGCGCTGGTGGGCGCGCTGCGGCTCGCGGCCGGGGAGCACGGTACCACTGCCTTCACGGTCAAGCCGCGCTGGGAACTTGCCTCGCTCAGCGCGCCGGCGGCGTCGCCAGGAAACCAAGAACGCTGCGCGTGAACGCCTGCGGAAATTCGTTGGGCATCGAGTGCGCGGCCCCGTCGATCGCCTCAAAGGTCGCGCATGGCAGCGCCTGCGCAAAGGCGGCGCTGCCGGCCACGGGAAAGAGCTGATCGTCGGTGCCGGCCAGCACCAATGCCGGCGCGCGAATCGATGCCAGCGCGCCGGTGGCATCGAACGCCGCAACCGCGGCCACCTGCATGCGCAGCGCCTCACTGCTTTGCTGGTAGGGGTAGCCGGTGGCCAGTTGCACGAGCGCGCGGACCTTGGCCGGGTCGTCGAAGAACCGCGTCGAAAAGACCCAGTAGAAGAGATTGCGAAACCACGTCGCCCGGTCGACGGTGTCGAACATCGACGTCCACGTGGCGAAGAGGTCGTTGTTGCGCGCAGTGTTCACCGGCGCGGTGGCGGCAAGCACCAGGCGGTCGACGCGGTCCGGATGGTGCAGCGCGCACGCCTGCGCGATCATCCCGCCCATCGAGTGGCCGACCACGTCCACCTGCGGAAGTTGCAGATGCGTCGCGAGTGCCATGCTGTCGTCCGCCATCGCGCGGATGCTCGCCGCGATGGCGAGTGGCGTGGTCTTGCCGCAGCCGCGATTGTCGACCAGGATGACCTGGCGCCGCTCCGCCAGCGCGTTGACGGCGGCCACCCAGAACGAACTGTCCGCGGCCAGTCCGGCCAGCAGCAGCATCGGCTTGCCGCTGCCGCGGACCTCGTAGAAGAGGTCGACGTCACCGCGCCTGAAGACGGGCATTGCGCCGACGGCTCCGCGTCAGGTTGCGTCAGGTGCGCCCGATCGGGCGCTCCTTGCCGTCGAGCAGTTGCCGGATGTTGGCGCGATGCCGCCAGAACAGCAGGATGCAGATCGGCACCATGGCCCACGCCACCAGTGTGTTGCCAAAGACATAGAACGCCCCAAGCGGCATCAGCACGGCGGCGGTCAACGCCGCCAGCGACGATATCCTGAAGCCGAACGCCATCGTTGCCCACACGACAAGCAGCGCGAGTCCCAGCGGCCAATGCAGCGCGAACACGATGCCGGCAGCCGTGGCCACACCCTTGCCGCCGGCAAAGCCGTGGAACACCGGAAACACGTGGCCGCTGAACACCGCGAGCGCCGCCGCCGGCACCGCCCATGCCGGTGCGCCGGTGAGCGGGGCCAGCCATTGCGCCAGCAACACGGCGACGAAGCCCTTGAGGCCGTCGCCCGCCAGCGTCAGCACGGCAGCCTTCCTGTTGCCGGTGCGCAGCACGTTGGTGGCGCCGGGATTGCCGGAGCCGTATTCGTGCGGATCGGGCAGACCGTACGCGCGGCTCACGATCACCGCAAATGAAACGGACCCGATCAGGTAGGCGCCCACGACGATGAGAATGGCGGCGAGCATGACGGGTCCGGGGCAAAAGTGGGCGAGGTAGAATCCGTAACGATTCTAGCGCATCAAGGTAGGTGCCACCGGAAATTGCAATGCCGGTCATCCGCGCCGAACATGGTGCTGGCAACCTGTCACCCCGCATCCGGATTTCGCCAATGGACAAGATCTTCATCCACGACCTGCGCGTCGAGACCCGCATCGGCGTGTACGAGTGGGAGCGGCACCTGCCGCAGACCATCCGGCTCGATCTCGAGATCGGCATTCCGTCGACGAAGGCGTTCGCCAGCGGCGAACTGGCCGATGCGCTTGACTACAGCGCCGTGGTGGCGCGCATCCAGGCGTTTGCCAAGGCGTCGCCGCCGCCGCTGCTCGAGCGCTTCACGCACGAAGTGGCGGAACTCGTGCTCACCGAATTCGGCGCGCCGTGGGTAAAGGTGCGGGTGGCCAAGCTGGCTGCATTGGCCGGCGTGCGCGAACTCGGCATCGAGATCGAACGCACGCGCTGACGCGGATCGCGTGTCACGCCATCGCGTCCACGCGGATCGGCCGCAGCACGCGTTCGAGATCGGCGGGCGCCATGCCGACGAGATAGCCGCGGTGGCCGCCATTGATGTAGAGGTAGGGCAAGTCCGCGATGGACGCCTGCAGATACACGGGCATCGTCTTGCGCGTGCCAAACGCACTGGTGCCGCCGACCTGGTAGCCCGAGTGCCTGTCCGCCACCGCGGGCGCGCAGGGCGCGACGGACTTCACGCCAAGCAGCCGCGCCAGGTTCTTCGCGGAAACTTCGCGGTCGCCGTGCATCAGCATCACGAACGGACGCTTCGCCTCGTCCTCCATCACCAGTGTCTTGATCACCGCATGTTCGTCCACGCCCAGTTCACGGGCCGAGACGGCGGTGCCGCCGCGATCTTCGTATTCGTAGGGATGGTGCGTGAAGGCCACGTTGTGGTCGCGCAGCATGCGCACCGCATTGGTGACCGGATGCCTGTCCTTGCCCATGCGGACCCCGTCGCGCGCTCTACGCGTAGGCGACGATCGGGACCGACCACGGTTCCGGCCAGTGGATGCCGTAGGGCAGCCATGGCTCGGCGGCAATGCGGATGCGGCTGAAGCCGGCCGCTTCGAACTCGCGCTTCAGCGCATCGAGCGAAAAGACCCGCATCTCCAGCGTGGAGCCCGGCCCACCGTGGAAAACGAGATCGGTGAAGCGCTGCGCGCGGCCATCTGCGGTGACATTGAGCAGCGTCCATAGGCCGTCGATCTCGGCCATGGACCAGTCATGCAGGTCGGGGTAATGCTCGGTCGTCTGCGCCTCGAGATTGAACGGCACGGTGAAGATGAACTTGCCGCCTGGTTTGAGCAGGCGCCGCGCGTTGACGAAGGCACGGTTGACCGGCGGCAGCACGTGCTCGAAGACATCGCTGGAAATCACGAAGTCGTAGCGCCCCTCGCGTGAAGCGTCGATCTGCGTGATGTCGACGCGGGGTTCGGTGTGAAACCAGGTGTTCTCGTACGCGAAGGCCGCGGCGAGCGGCTTGGCATAGGCGTCGGCATCGGTGAGACCGATGCCGGTAATGGCAGGATGCGGACCGATCTCGGTGAGCACCGCGGGCCGGCCGAGCATTTCGCGCGTGATCAGGTAGGCCATCGCGCGAAAGCGCACGTTGGATCCGCAGCAGGTGCAGGACGGCGTTTCGCGCGATAGTTGGGCCAGCGTGCCGCAGTTGCCCGCGCCGCACAGGTTGCAGCGATAAGGAATGGCCTCGCCGGGCGCGATGGCGGAGGGATCGCCTCCGTCGCTGTCGCGCCAGTGCCGCCGCGATTGCCAGCGCAGCAGCTGGCGCTGGGCAAATTTCGAAGCGGCGGCAAGTGGACTCAAGGGGACCGGTCAGGTGGACGTGCGATGCGGCCGGATTGTACGCGACGCGCGTGCCCCGGATCATCCGCGCGGGTGGTGTTGCGCGTGCAGTCGTTTGAGTCGCTCCCGCGCGACGTGAGTGTAGATCGTGGTGGTGGTGATGTCGGCGTGCCCCAGCAGCAGCTGCACGACGCGCAGGTCGGCGCCGTGATTGAGGAGATGCGTGGCAAACGCATGGCGCAGCACGTGCGGCGACAGGGCGGCGGCGGGGATGTCCGCACCCACGGCGAGACGCTTCAGCAGCGCCCAGAAGGCCTGCCGCGTCATCGGACCGTGCCGCGCCGTCAGGAACAGGTGGTCGCTCTTGCCGTCGCCGGCCAGCGCCGGCCGCACCGTGTCGAGATATTGCTGCAGCCATGCCACCGCTTCCTCGCCCAACGGCACCAGTCGCTCTTTGCTGCCCTTGCCCAGCGCCCGGACCACGCCGGCCGACAGGCCCACCTGCGCAATCTTGAGGCCGGTCAATTCCGATACTCGCAGCCCGGTCGCGTAAAGGGTTTCGAGCATCGCGCGATTGCGCACGCCGAGCGGCGTGGTCACATCGGGCGCAGCCAGCAAGGCCTCGACCTGGGCTTCGGACAGGAGCTTGGGCAGGCGCTGTGGCTTGCGCGGTGCGCGCACGCGCAACGTCGGATCGTCGCGAATAGTCGCGCGCTCCAGTTGCAGACGATAGAAGCGGCGCAACGTGGACAGCCGCCGCGCCACCGAGGTGGCCTTGGCGCCGTCCTTGTATTGCGCGGCAAGCCAGGCGTCGACGGCGCCGCGATCCGCCGTGAGCAGGCCGCCGTCGCCGAGCCACGCCGACCATGCGTTGAGATCGCGCCGGTAGCTTTCGAGCGACGTCGGCGCGAGCCCGTCCTGCAGCCACAACTGGTCGCAGAACGCGTCGATCAGGGCGGCAGCGGTCGCGTTCATCATCCGGGTCGCTGTCAACCCACCTTCATCTGTTGCGGCAGGAAGGTGATGATTTCCGGCACGAACCAGATCAGCAGCACCGCGACCACCATCAGCATGAACATGGGAATCGTGTGCCGCGCGATCCATGTGATCTGCCTGCCAGTCATGCCTTGCAGCACGAACAGGTTGAAACCCACCGGCGGCGTGATCTGCGCCATCTCGACCACGAGCACGATGAAGATGCCGAACCAAAGAAGATCGATGCCGGCCTTCTCGACCGTGGGCAGGATTACGCCCATCGTGAGCACCACCATCGAGATGCCGTCGAGGAAGCATCCCAGCACGATGTAGAAGCCGGTGAGGGCGATGATCAGCACGAAGGGACTCAAGCCCATTCCGCCGATCCACTCGGCAAGGTGGCGCGGCAGGCCGATGTAGCCCATCGCCAGTGTGAGGAAGGCGGCGCCGGACAGGATCAGCGCGATCATGCAGTACAGGCTGGTGGCGCCCATCAGGCTCGAGTACAGCGTGGCGCGATTGAGTGATCCTTGCGCCCACGACAGGAGCAGCGAACCGACGACGCCGAATGCCGCGGCCTCGGTGGCGGTGGCCACGCCGACGTAGATCGAGCCCAGCACCAGCGCGATCAGCAGGACGACCGGGATCAGGTGGCGCGACGCGTGCAGCTTCTGCATCAGTGTCGTGCGCTCGACGATCCTGGGAACCTTGTCGGGATTGAGCAGCGCCCACACGACGATGTAACCGGAAAACAGCGTGGCCAGCATGATGCCGGGAATCACACCGGCGATGAACAGCTCCGCGATCGACACGTTGGCGGTGACGCCGTAGACGATCATGATGATCGACGGCGGAATCAGCAGTCCCAGCGTGCCGGCGCCCGCCAGCGTGCCGATGGTGATGTCTTCCGGATAGCCGCGGCGTTTCAATTCCGGCAACGTCATCTTGCCGATCGTGGCGCAGGTGGCGGCCGACGAGCCCGACACCGCGGCGAAGATCGTGCAGCCGATGATGTTGGTATGCAGCAGCCGTCCGGGAATGCGTTCGAGCCAGGGTGCGAGGCCCTTGAACATGTCCTCGGACAACCGCGTGCGAAACAGGATCTCGCCCATCCAGACGAAGAGCGGCAGCGCGGTGAGCGTCCATGACGACGCCGAGCCCCAGATCGTGACGGCCATCGCGTCGCCGGCGGGCCGCGACGAGAAGAGTTCC
>JBKJSU010000101.1:0-2619 GCA_046594415.1 Casimicrobiaceae bacterium
CTTCGCGCCCAACGCGTTCCTGCGCATCGCCCGCGACAACACCGTTACCGTGGTCTGCAAACATCTCGAAATGGGCCAGGGTGTGTTCACCGGCCTGCCCACGTTGGTGGCCGAGGAACTCGACGCCGCATGGTCGCAGGTGCGCGCCACCGGCGCGCCGGCCGATGCCGCTCTCTACAACAACCTGCTGTGGGGTCCCGCGCAGGGCACCGGCGGTTCAACCGCGATGGCGAACTCGTTTGAGCAATACCGGCAGGCAGGTGCCGCGGCACGCGCCATGCTGATCGCCGCCGCCGCCGAACTATGGAAGGTGCCCGCGGATGCGGTGCAGGTGAAAAACGGCGTCGTGTTCCACGCCAATGGCAAGAAGGCCACGTTCGGCGAACTGGCCGACGCCGCCGGCCGCCAGCCCGTGCCCACCGCCATCAAACTGAAGGACGCGAAAGACTTCGTGTTCATCGGCAAGCATGTGCCGCGCACCGACGCCAGGGCCAAGTCGAATGGCACCGCGATATTCACGCAGGATTTCAAGCTGCCGGACATGCTCACCGCCGTGGTCGCGCATGCGCCGCGATTCGGCCAGCAGTTGAAGAGCTTCGATTCGTCGGCGGTCACGACGGTGCCCGGCGTGCGTTTCGTCGTCGAGGTCCCCACCGGCGTGGCGGTGCTCGCCACCACGTTCTGGGCGGCCAAAAAGGGCCGCGATGCGTTGAAGCTGGTGTGGGACGACGCGTCGGGATTCAAGGGCACGTCCGCCGACATGATGGCGGACTACCGGAAATTGGCGGCGATGCCGGGCAAGCCGGCGCGCAACGACGGCGACGCGACCAAGGCCATTGCCGGCGCGGCGAAGAAGCTGGACGCATCGTACGAGTTTCCCTATCTCGCGCATGCAGCGATGGAACCGATGAACTGCATCGTGAAGCTCACGTCGAGTTCGTGCGACATCTGGAACGGCGAGCAATTCCAAACCGGCGACCTGTTTGCGGTCGCCAAGTACACGGGTTTGAAACCGGAGCAGATCCGCCTCAACATGCTCTTTGCCGGCGGCAGTTTCGGTCGCCGCGCCAGCACGACGTCGGACTACGTGATCGAAGCGGTGTCCATCGCCGTCGCGCTGACGCAGGCAGGCAAGCCCGGCATTCCCGTCAAGATGGTGTGGACGCGCGAGGACGACATGAAAGGCGGCTACTACCGTCCCATGTACCTGCACACGCTGCAGGCGGGACTCGACGCTGGCGGCAACATCACCGGCTGGCAGCATCGCATCGTCGGCCAGTCGATCATGACCGGCAGCGCATTCGAGGCGATGACGGTCAAGGACGGCGTCGATTTCACCAGTGTCGAGGGCGCTTCCTCGTTGCCCTACGCCATTCCCGATCTCGCGGTGGACCTGCATTCGCCCAAATTCGGCGTGCCGGTGCTCTGGTGGCGCTCGGTCGGCTCGACCCACACCGCGTTTTCCACGGAGACCTTCATCGACGAACTCGCGACGGCCGCCGGCAAGGATCCCGTCGCATTTCGCCGCGCGATGCTGTCGACGCATCCACGCCACCTCGCCGCGCTCGATCTCGCCGCCGACAAGGCCGGCTGGACCAGGCCGCTGGCCGCCGGCAAGGCCGGCGACAAGCGCGGGCGTGGCGTCGCCGTGCATGAATCCTTCGGTACCGTGGTGGCACAAGTGGCGGAGGTCACTGTCGACAAGGACGGCAAGTACACGGTGGATCGTGTCGTGTGCGCGGTGGATTGCGGCATCGCGGTCAATCCGGACGTGGTGCGCGCGCAGATGGAAGGCGGCATCGGCTTCGGCCTGTCGGCAGCCATGTATGGACGCATCACGTTGAAGGATGGCGTGGTGGAGCAATCCAATTTCCACGACTACCCGGTGCTGCGCATCAACGAAATGCCGGCGATCGAAGTCCATATCCTCCCCTCCACGGCCAAGCCCAGCGGCGTCGGCGAGCCGGGCACGCCGGTGATCGCGCCTGCCGTGGCCAATGCACTGGCCATGGCGACCGGCAAGCGCATCCGCACGTTGCCCATTGCATTGGTATAAGTTACAGCTTCCAACATCCGCCAATTTCCAGGAATCGCCATGTCCGATGCGCCCGACCGCGAAGCGATTGCCGATGCCGCCAACCCGCTGGGGATGGACGGCATCGAATTCATCGAGTTCGCCACGTCCAAGCCGCAGGCGCTGGGCCAGGTGCTGGAAATGATGGGCTTCCGGCCGGTGGCGCGGCATCGCTCGCGCGAAGTGCTGTTGTTCCGCCAGGGCGAGATGAACGTCATCGTCAATGCGCATCCCAGCGGCGTGCCGCGCACGGCGCAGCCTTCCGACACGCCGGTGATTGCCGCCGTGGCGCTGCGCGTGCGCGATGCGGCCGCCGCGTACAAGCATGCAATCGCGCGCGGCGCATGGGTCGTCCCCACCAACGTCGAGGTGATGGAATTGAACATCCCCGCCATTCATGGCGTGGGTGCGAGCCGCATCTACTTCGTCGACCGCTACAAGGATTTCTCGATCTACGACGTCGACTTCACGTTGATCCCCACCGTCGAGCCCAAACCGCCCGCACTCACCGGCCTGCACTGGTACGGCATCGTCCAGTACATCGG
>JBKJSU010000107.1:0-3379 GCA_046594415.1 Casimicrobiaceae bacterium
TGGCGCCAGTGGCTCGACGCCGTCACCGACTGGGAACGCCAGCGCTATTTCGAAATCATCTGAAGCCTTGAAAGCCATGACCGAACGATTCAGCTTTCCCACCACCATTCACTTCGGCGCCGGCGCGCGCAAGCTCGTCGCGGCGCATCTCCTTGCGCAAGGCGTCAAGCGGCCGCTGCTCGTCACCGACCGCGGCATCGCCGCACTGCCGCTGCTGAAGAACTTCCTGCAGGACCTACCGGGACTCGACGTCAGCGTGTTCTCGGATATCTCCGGCAACCCGGTGCGCAGCCAGGTGATGCTGGGGGCCGATGCGTACCGCGCGCATCAGGCCGATGCGGTCATAGGATTGGGCGGCGGTGCCGCACTCGACGTCGCCAAGGCCGTCGCGCTGATGGCAACACATCCCGGCGACATCCTCGAATACGCATGGGACCATCCGCAGGTGCGGCCGATGGACCGGCCGCTGCCCTGGTTCGTGGCGCTGCCCACGACCGCCGGCACGGGGTCCGAAGTCGGGCGCTCGGCGGTGATCTCCGACGACGCCACGCACATCAAGAAGATCATCTTCTCGCCGCTGTTGCTGGCCAAGGCGGTGTTCGCCGATCCGGAGCTGACGCTCGACCTGCCGTCGATGATCACCGCGGCCACGGGGATGGACGCGCTCACGCATAACATTGAGTCCTACCTGTCGCCCGCCTACCACCCGCTGTGCGACGGCATCGCGCTGGAAGGCGTGCGCATCGCGGCGCGCGCGTTGCCCCGAGCAGTGGCCGACGGGCATGACCTCGCTGCCCGCTCGGACATGCTGATGAGTTCGATGATGGGTGCCATCGCCTTTCAGAAGGACCTGGGCGCCGTGCATTCATGCGCGCATGCGTTGTCCACGGTGCTGGACATGCACCACGGGTTGGCCAACGGCATCATGATCGACCACGTGATGCTCTTTAACCTGCCTGCGGCCACCGCAAAGTTGGCCGAACTTGCGCACGTGGCAAGCGTTCCCGGTGGTGACACGGGCACGCCGGAGGCCCGCGCGCGCGCGTTCATCGCCTGGCTGACGGCACTAAAGGCCTCGCTCGGCATTCCGGCCAAGTTGTCGGAGCATTGCACGCCGCGCGCGTTGCAGAAGTCGGAAATCCCGCGACTCGTCGAGATCGCCGTGAACGACATCTGCCACCAGACCAATCCGCGCCAATGCACGGCGTCCGACTTCGAAAAGATCTTTGCCGCCGCGTTCTAGCGCCGCGGGTACGGTCATGCTGAAAATCGGCGTTTCCGCCAGTTTTTTCCACAGCGACGAGCCGCGAGCCATCTTTCAGGGCAAGACGTTGCAGTACGTCGAGCAAAATGTTCCGCACTGGCTGATGCAGCGCGACGTGCTCGCACTGATGGTGCCCTCGCCGGACGGTAGCACGCGCCGCGCCACCAGCCGGGTCACGGTTGCCGATTTTGCAGCGGAGCTCGATGCGCTCGTGTTGATGGGCGGCTCGGATGTATGTCCTGCCACCTATGGCGAGACCCCGTTGAAGCCCGCATGGAACGGCGACCGCGTGCGCGACGACTACGAGATCGCGCTCTATCGCGCGTTCGTCGCCGCAGGCAAGCCCGTGCTCGGACTGTGCCGTGGCGCGCAACTCATCAACGTCGCACACGGTGGCACGCTGTACCAGGACATCCCCACCCAGCGCC
This sequence comes from Casimicrobiaceae bacterium, assembly GCA_046594415.1. Classification (GTDB taxonomy): domain Bacteria; phylum Pseudomonadota; class Gammaproteobacteria; order Burkholderiales; family Casimicrobiaceae; genus VBCG01. Next base: position 1,693 of record JBKJSU010000107.1, read on the forward strand.
CGGATGCACTGCGGCACCGGATGCAGTCGATCTACGACAAGAACTGCCACGCGACGTCGCTGGTGCCGGGATCGGGACTGGCCGCGCTGTATCCGCGGCAGGCGCTGGTCAAGACCAACTCAGTGCACCACCAGGCCATCAAGGATCTCGGCCGCGATCTGGTGATCGAAGCGTGGTCCGAACCCGATCACATCGTCGAGGCGATCCGCGGCACCGGAACCTCGTGCGTCGTCGGCGTGCAGTGGCATCCGGAATTCCATCCGGAAGACGATGTCTCGTTCATCGATGACACCGTGCTCCTGGACGACTTTCTGGCGACCGCGGCGCGCCACAAATCCGCTGCCTACGCCCTCTAGGAATCACGCCGCAATGAAGATCTTCAATCCCGCGACCGGCGCCGAACTCGCCGACCTCACCGCCGACAACGCCAAGGCGGTGGCGACCAAGTATGCCCGGGCGCGCGCGGCGCAACCCGCTTGGGCCAGGCGCCCGCTGCGCCACCGGCTGGCCGTGATGACGAAGTTCCGCGGCCTCCTGGTCGCGCGCCAGGAGGAACTGGCGCGTACGCTGACGCAGGAAGTAGGCAAGCCCATCCGGCAATCGCGCAACGAACTGAACGGACTGGTCGGCCGCATCGACTTCTTCCTGGCCGAGACCACGCGCACGCTGCGCGACCGGCAGGTGTTTGCCGACAAGGCCGGCAAGATGGAAGAGCGCATCGCCCACGACCCACTGGGCGTGATCGCCAATGTTTCGGCTTGGAACTACCCATACTTCGTGGGCGGCAACGTCTTCGTGCCGGCGTTGCTCGCCGGCAACGCAGTGCTGTACAAGCCGTCCGAATATGCAACGCTCACCGGGCTCAAGATCGCGGAGATGCTGCATGCGGCGGGCGTGCCCGACGACGTATTCATCGCGGTGGTCGGTGATGGCAAGGCTGGCGCAGCGCTGTTGCGGCAAGCGGTCGACGGCGTTTTTTTCACCGGATCCTACGGCACCGGCGCCAAGGTGGCGGCCAGCACCGGTCGCCGCATGATCAAGACGCAGCTCGAACTGGGCGGCAAAGATCCGATCTACGTCTGCGACGACGTGGACGTCAAGGCCGCTGCAGCCGGCATCGCTGATGGCGCCTTCTACAACACCGGTCAGTCCTGCTGCTCCGTCGAGCGCATCTATGTGCACGCCGACGTGTACGACGCGTTTGTCGCCGCCTTCGTTGCGGAGGTGAAGACCTTCCGGATGGGCGATCCGCTCGACGAGAAAACCTACATCGGCGCCATCACCCGCAAGCCGCAACTCGCCGTGCTGCGCAAGCAGGTGACCGACGCCACCCGCAAAGGCGCCAAGTTGCTGCTGGGCGGACAGCCGCTGAAGGGCAAAGGGCAATGGTTTGCGCCGACGGTGCTGGCCGACGCCGATCACTCGATGCTGCTGATGCGTGAGGAATCCTTCGGTCCGATCATCGGCATCCAGGCCGTGGCAGACGACGAAGCCGCGGTCGACCTGATGAACGACACCGACTACGGGCTGACCGCCGGCGTCTATACGGCCGACGAAGCGCGCGCCCGGAAGATTCTGTCCAAGGTGCAGGCGGGCACCGTCTATTGGAACTGCTGCGATCGCGTCAGTCCGCGGTTGCCTTGGTCCGGCGTCAAGCACTCCGGCATCGGCCTTACGCTGTCCACCT
>JBKJSU010000277.1:0-3931 GCA_046594415.1 Casimicrobiaceae bacterium
CATGCTCGTTTATCCGCTGGCGCTTCTGGACGGCATCGGACTCGCGGGTGTATTCGCGCTGCTCTTGTGGCAGTGGCGCGGGTTGCGTCGCACGGCAGCAGCAGGCGCAGTTCCGTAGGCGAGGCTTCAGCCTCGCGAATCGCTGCGTATTTTGTTTGTCGTGGCACGGTGCAGGGCGCTGCTTGTTCTGTTTGTCGTGGTGCGGAGCGTTGCTTGTTCCGTTCGTCGTGGCGCGGTGCGGGGCGAGCCGCGTGGCGCGGGCTTAGTCGCCGCAAGGCGTGTGTTCGAGTGCACGACGGCAAAAAAATAGGCGGGTCGATGAAGCCGACCGCGGATTTTTTGCCACGCGCACAGGAACACGCGGCTCCAATGCGCCCGCGCCAGGCGGCTCGCCCCGCACCGTTTCTGAGGCGTGGCAAACGGCATGTCGGATGGCGTTGCTTCTGGGCCATTTGTCGCTGCTTCAGGGCCTGTAGGCGAGGCTGAAGCCTCGCGCCGCGCTTGCGCGGCTGAAGCCTCGCCTACAGGTGTCTGTACAGGGGTTCGGGGTTCCGGCATACGAGCAGGCGAGGCCGCTGCCTCGCCTGCGGCCAACAGGGCAGCGTGCGGTTTGCAGCGGCGCCTACGTCGCAGCGGCGTGGCCGCCTTGCCACCCCTTCGGGATGGAGGCCAGCAGGCGCCGCGTGTACGGCTCGCGCGGATTGCGGTAGATCTCGTCCGAGTTGGCGATCTCGACGACCTCGCCTTCGTTCATCACCATCACCTGGTCCGAGATGTATTTGACCACCGCCAGGTCGTGCGAAATGAAGATGTAGGAGAGTCCGAATTCAGTCTGCAGGTCCTGCAGCAGGTTCAGCACCTGCGCCTGCACCGACACGTCGAGCGCCGAGACCGACTCGTCGCAGATCAGGATCTCGGGCTTCAGCGTCAGCGACCGCGCGATCGCGATGCGCTGCCGCTGCCCGCCCGAGAATTCGTGCGGATATTTGTAGAACGACACCTCAGGCAAGCCCACCTTGTCCAGCAACTCGAAGGCCATGTCGGTGCGGTCCTGCGCCGAGTTGCCGATGCCGTGGATTTCCATTGGCTCGGTGAGAATCTGCCCGACGATGAACCGCGGATTGAGCGACGCGTACGGATTCTGGAAGATGATCTGGATGCGCCGCTTGTAGGGGATGAATTCCTTGGTCGACATGCCGAGGATGTCGCGGCCCTCGAACAGCGCCTCGCCGGTGGTGGCCTGGTGGAGCCGCATCAGCGTCAGGCCCACGGTGGTCTTGCCGGAGCCCGACTCGCCGACGAGCCCCAGCGTCTTGCCCTTCGGCAGGTCGAACGACACATTCTTCACCGCCTTGAATTCGCGCTTGCCAAAGAGTCCTTCGCGCGAGTAGAAGCTCTTGCCGAGATTGCGCACCTGCAGCACCGGCACGTCGCCTTCAACCACGCCGCGCGTGCGGTCCGGAATCGAGAGGTGCGCATCGCCGGACAGGAAGTCTTCGATGACCGGCAGCCGCGCCGGACGCCGGTCGAGCTGCGGCCGGCATTGCAGCAACGCGCGCGTATACGGATCCTGTGGCGCCTCGAATACCTGCTTCGCCGGTCCGTGCTCGCGGATCTCACCACTGCGCATCACGATCACGTGGTCGGCAATTTCGCCGACCACCGCCAAGTCGTGCGTGATGAACAGCACCGACATCCGGTGCTTCTTCTGCAGCTGCGCGATCAGCTCGAGGATCTGCTTCTGGATCGTGACGTCGAGCGCGGTGGTGGGCTCGTCCGCGATCAGCAGCTTGGGCTCGCAGGCGATCGCCATCGCGATCATCACGCGCTGCTGCTGGCCGCCCGACAACTGCGACGGGAACATGTCAATGCGCCGTGCAGGTTCGGGGATACCCACCTCCGCCAGCAATTCGACGGCGCGTTGCCGCGCCTTGGCGCCACTCATGCCCATGTGCAGCCGCAACACTTCCTCAATCTGGAAGCCGACGGTGAACACCGGGTTGAGCGATGTCATCGGCTCCTGGAAGATCATCGAAATGTCGACGCCACGCACGCTCTGCAATTCGCGACCGGAGAGTCGCGCGAGGTTGCGACCGCCGTAGATGATTTCGCTGCCCTCCGCAATGGTCGAATTCTCCGGTGGCAAGAGGCCCAGGATGGCCAGCGACGTCACCGACTTGCCGGAACCAGACTCGCCCACCAGCGCCACCGTGGAATTGCGGGGAATATCGAAGGAAATGCCCTTGACCGCCTCGAAGCTCGAATGCTTGTCGAGCCGGAAGGTCACGCGCAGGTTGCGTACGGACAGCAACGGATCGTTGGCGATGATTGGCGTGGTCATCGCGTCAGCTGCCCGTTCCGCGCAGCTTGGGATCGAGCGCATCGCGCAGCGCGTCCGTGAAGAGCGAGAACGCTGTGACCAGCACGGCCATCGTCCCGCCTGCCGCAGCGAGCTGCCACCACTTGCCGAGGATGAGTTCGTTCTGCGCCTCGTTCAACATCGAGCCCCACGACACGACATCCACCGGCACGCCGAAGCCCAGAAACGACAGAATCACCTCGGACTTGATGAACGCGACCACCAGGATCGACATCTGCACCAGCACCACGTGCGAGACGTTGGGGAAGATGTGGCGGAACATCCGGCGCGTGTTCGATGCACCGATCGCGTCGGCGGCCTGCACGTACTCGCGGCCCTTGTGCTTCAAGTACTCCGCGCGGATCAGCCGGAAGGCGCCGGTCCAGCCGGTGAGGCCCAGGATCAGCACGATGGTCAGCGTGCCCTTCTGTTGCAGCACCGCGGCCACCGCGAGGATCAGCAGCAGGTAGGGGATGGAGCTGAAAACGTTGTAGAACCAGTTGAGTGCGTCGTCGACCCAGCCACCGTAGTAGCCGGCCAGCGCGCCCAGGAACGTGCCGATCAGTGTCGCCACCAGTGCCGCGGCCAACCCGACGAAGATCGAGGTCTCCGACCCCTTGATGGTCTTGGCGATCACGTCGCGGCCCCACTTGTCGGCGCCAAAGGGCAGCGTCGCGCGTCGGGTGTCCGCCACCGCCGCCGTGGCGCCCTTGCCCGCCTGGATTTCCTTCATCACGTCGGCTAGCGGATCGACCGATTTGCCCTCGGCGGCGGGCGGATTCTTCTGGGCTTCGATTTCCTTCATCACGTCGGCCAACGGGTCGACGACGGCGCTCTCGCCCCTCGGCGCAGCCGTCGCGGCATTGGCGCCACCCTTCAACTCCGCCATCACGTCGCCGATCGGATCCACCACTGTCGAATTGAAGGCACTTCCGGGCGTTGCGACCGACGGCACTGCGGCTTCCGGCACCGCATTCTGCACATTGGGCGTGGCAGGTGCGACAGCCGGCGGTTCGTAGTTCAGGAATGAAGGCGGCGCGTAGTTGACGCCGACTTCCTTCGCCCAGTCGCTGGCGACGAGATTCAATCCGGACAACACCATCATGAGCACGAACGCGGCGACGATGGCAAGACACACCATCGCGACGCTGTCGGTGCGCAGGCGTCGCCAGGCAAGGGTCCACAGCCCCGGCGAAACGGTGTGCGGTATTTCGCGGCGCGACGGCGGGAGCGCGGGCTTCATCGTGAGGTCGTTTATCAAAGCATCCTCACTTGAGCTGCACGCGCGGATCGACCGCTTTATACATGAGGTCGGCCAGCAGGTTGACCACCATCGTGGCGATCGCGACATACACCGTCAGCGCCTTGATGACGGGAAAGTCAGAACGCTCCACCGCGAGGATCACCTCGCGCCCGATGCCGGGAATGGAGAAGAACCGCTCGACCAGGAACGCACCGATCAGGAGGCCCGGCAGCGCCGCCATCACGTGCGTGATCATCGGGATGGACGCGTTGCGCAGCACGTGCACCCACATGATGCGGTTTTCGCCCACGCCCTTGGCGCGCGCGGTG
>JBKJSU010000437.1:0-3379 GCA_046594415.1 Casimicrobiaceae bacterium
CGACCGTGGCGCGGATCGATCGGCGCATGCTCGATGCGCTGAAAGCCTTCGAAGGATTGCCGCACCGGATGCAGCGCATTGCCGAAGCCGGACGCATTGTCTTCATTGACGATTCGAAGGCCACGACCGTGGTGGCGACGCAGGCGGCGCTCGACGGCATCGAGCGGCCGGCCGTGCTGATCGCCGGCGGCGATGGAAAGGGCCAGGATTTTCGCGCGCTGAAGTCCGCGGTGGATGCCGACTGCCGCGCCGTGTTGCTGATCGGACGCGACGCGCCGCTGCTGGCGGCTGCGCTCGCGGGCACGCCGGCGCGGGTGGAACAGGTGGGCACGCTCGACGCCGCCGTCGACCGCGCGCTGGTACTGGCCGAGCCCGGCGACGCGGTTTTACTGTCGCCAGCCTGCGCGAGTCTCGACCAATTCACGAACTTCGCGCAACGCGGCGACCGCTTTGCCGAACTGGTGCGTACCCGCATCGCCGAAGCGGAGTCCCATGCGTAAGGCGACGACACTGTCCGGTCCCGCGCGGATGCTGGCGGCGCTCGCGCCGGCCATCGGCCCGGCGCGTTTTGCCGGCAGCCTCGGGGGCTCCGCCGGACGCGACGCCCGCGCGATGCAGGCCTACGACGCGACGCTCGCATGGTCGGCGCTGCTGCTGCTGGCGATCGGCGTCGTGATGGTCTATTCGTCGTCGATCGCGATGGCGGAGTCCTCGACGCACACCGGCTACCGGGCGTGGTATTTCCTGGCGCGGCATGCGACCTTCGTGGCGATCGGCCTCGGCGGCGCCGCGGTCATGTTCCAGGTGCCGGTACGGGCCTGGCAGCGCTGTGCGCCCTGGATCTTCGTGGGCGGCGTCGTGCTGCTGATCCTGGTGCTCGTGCCCGGCATCGGCCGGTCGGTCAACGGTTCACGCCGTTGGCTCTCGCTCTTCATCGTCAACGTGCAGCCCTCGGAGTTCATGAAGCTTGCCGTCGTGCTGTATGCGGCGAGCTATGCCGTGCGCCGCGCGCCGTTCCTGCACGCGCAGCAGCCGCTGAAGCAGACGCTGCTGCGTGGCTTCCTCCCGCTCTTTGCCGTGATGGTGATCACCGGCGGATTACTGCTGCTGGAGCCCGACTTCGGCGCCTTCGTCGTCATCGTCGCGATCGCCTTCGGCATCCTCTTTCTGGGCGGACTCGACTGGCGGCTCTTCCTCGGGCTGGCCATGCTGCTGCCGGTCGCGCTTGCCGCCATTCTCGTCGCCGCGCCGTACCGGCTGCAGCGGCTCACCGCGTTTCTCGATCCGTGGTCCGATCCGCTGGGCAAGGGCTACCAGCTCTCGCATTCGCTGATCGCCTTCGGGCGCGGCGAATGGTTCGGCGTGGGACTTGGTTCCAGCGTCGAGAAGCTCCTGTTCCTGCCCGAGGCGCACACCGATTTCCTGCTGGCCGTCGTGGCCGAGGAACTGGGCTTCGCCGGCGTTGCCGTTGTGCTGGCGCTGTTCGGCTGGCTGCTGTTTCGTGCGTATGCCATCGGCCGCCAGGCGGCATTGCTGTCGCAGCCGTTCGCCGCATTGGTCGCGCAGGGCATCGGCGTGTGGATCGGCTTCCAGGCCGTGATCAACATCGGCGTGAACATGGGCGTGCTGCCGACCAAGGGCCTGACGCTACCGCTGCTGTCGTTCGGCGGCAGCGGTATCCTCGCGAATTGCATCGCGTTCGCGATCCTGCTGCGGATCGACTATGAGAACCGGCGCATTCTGCGCGGTTACACAGTATGAGCAACAGCATGACCGGGACCGTGATGATCACCACCGGCGGCACCGGCGGCCACATCTTCCCGGGGCTCGCGGTGGCGGCCGAGTTGACGCGCCGCGGCTGGAGCGTGTTCTGGCTCGGCACGCGCGACGGCATGGAATCGAAGCTCGTGCCCCGGCATGGCGTCGACTTCGAAGGCATTGCCTTCGGCAGTGTTCGCGGCAAGGGCCTGCGCCGCCTGCTGCTCGGTCCTTTCGCCATCATGCGCGCGTGCTGGCAGGCTTCGGGCGTGCTCGGCCGGCGTCGCCCCAATGTCGTGATCGGCTTTGGCGGCTTCGCGTCATTTCCGGGCGGACTGATGGCTGTCGCGCGCAATACCCCGTTCATCGTGCACAACCTGGATGCCAAGGCGGGCCTCGCCAATCGCGTGCTGGCCCACGGCGCCGACCGCATCCTCACCGGCTTTCCCGGCGTGCTGGGCGAGGGCCGCAATCCACGCGCTGAATGGGTCGGTAATCCGCTGCGCGCCGAAATCGTGGCGATCGCGCCGCCGGAGGCGCGGCTCGCCGGACGCACCGGGCCGCTGCGGTTGCTGGTGCTCGGCGGCAGTCTCGGCGCCGTGGCGCTCAACGAATGCGTCCCGCGCGCGCTGGCGCTGATTCCGGCAGAGCAACGCCCGGTGGTCACGCATCAGGCGGGCGAGAAGCACTTTGCCGCGCTGCAGGCCGCCTATGCCGAGGCCGGGGTTGTCGCCGAGTGCGTGCCGTTCATCGATGACATGGGCCGGCGCTACGCCGAGGCGGACCTCGTGATCGCGCGCTCGGGCGCCACGACGGTGGCCGAACTGTGCGCGGTGGGCATTGCCAGCGTGCTCGTGCCTTATCCGCACGCGGCGGATGATCATCAACTCGACAACGCGCAGCAACTTGCCAAGCGCGATGCGGCGGTGCTGGTGCTGCAGCGTGACCTCGATTCAAAGTCGCTCGCCGCCTGGTTGAGTCACGTCGATCGGAGACGCCTGCTGGAAATGGCGCGCGCTGCGCGGGCGTTGCGCAAGGTCGATGCCGTGGGTCGTGTCGCGCAGGCCTGCATCGATCTCGGGACGCGCCGATGAAGCATAAGGTCAAGCGCGTGCACTTCGTGGGCATCGGCGGCGCCGGGATGAGCGGCATCGCCGAAGTGCTCGCCACGCAGGGCTTCACCGTGTCCGGCTCCGACCTCGCCGCAAGCGCAGCCACGCGCCGCCTGGCGAATCTCGGCGTGACGATCACGATCGGCCATGCGGCGGCGCATGTCGCCGACGCCAACGCCGTGGTGGTGTCGACCGCAGTCGCGCCGGACAATCCCGAGGTGCTGGCCGCGCGCGAACGCGGCATCCCGGTCGTGCCGCGTGCCCTGATGCTGGCCGAGTTGATGCGCCTCAAGCAGGGCATCGCGGTGGCGGGCACGCACGGCAAGACCACGACCACCAGCCTCATCGCGTCGGTGCTGGCCGAGGGCGGCCTCGATCCTACGTTCGTGATTGGCGGGCGGCTGCTGTCCGCGGACGCCAATGCGCGGCTCGGCACCGGGGATTTCCTGGTCGCGGAGGCCGACGAGTCCGACGCCTCGTTCCTCTACCTGTCGCCGGTGCTGGCCGTG
>JBKJSU010000456.1:0-2945 GCA_046594415.1 Casimicrobiaceae bacterium
ATCAGCGCGACGCCAACGTAGCCGCCCTCGGCGTTGGCGCGCGCCGCCCAGCCCTCGTCAGTGGGGGGCGGCAGCGCATGGCGCGCGACGCCCATCGCGATCACGCCCAGCGACAGCCTCGTGTCGATGAAGTACAGCATCAGTACGTTGGGCGCCGACCAGCCAAAACAACAGGATGCCCGCCACCGGCACCAAGTTGCGGGCGACGATCTGGGCGATGGGGAGCGTGCGCACGGTCCCGTTATCTTATCAAGTGAGAGTTGCGGTTGCCTTAGGCCGCACGCATGTCGTCGGCCATGTACGCGCGGACGATGCCGGCGAAGTCGGCGTCGGCGCGCATGCCGAGCGACAGGCCGAACGCAGGTGCGAAGTTGGCCGGCCACGTCGCGACGATCTTGTCGATCGCCGGATCGAGCTGCCACCGCACGCGATCGGCTACCGCATCGCCCGCAACGATGCGCAACGCTTCCACCATCGCACCCACGCCCACGCACAAACCCGGTACGTTGATCGAGCGGCTGGTGGTGAACGCGCTGGCCGGCGTCTCGTGGCCGAGCACGAGATTATCGATCACGGCGCGCGGCGACTGCACCCACATCCTGGTCGTGGGCGCCACGGGACAGACGGCCTCGACGCCGGCAAGCGGCTCGCGCACGATGCCGCTGGCAAACGAAGACGCGGCCTTGTTGGGCTTGCCGGGCCGCACGGTGACGGTGGGCAGGCGCAAGCTGCGGCCATCGATGAAGCCCTTCCGCGACATGTCGTAGACGAGGTACTCGCCGATCGCCTTTTGCGTGCCGTAGGAGGCCTGCGGCGTGACGGGCGCATGGTCGGGCACCGGGTCAGGCAGCGGGCCCCCGAACACCGCCAGCGAACTGGTGAACACGAACTTGGGCGGTTTCGCCAGCGTGCGGCAGCGCTCGAGCAACGCGCGCGTGGCGTCGAGGTTGACCCGCATGCCAATGTCGAAGTCCGCTTCCGCCTGCCCGCTGACCACGGCCGCGAGATGGAACACGGTATCGGTGTCGGCCGTCACGGCACGCGCAATCACCGCGGGATCGGCGAGGTCGCCGGTGACCGCATTGACGCGCTTGTCCGCAATTGCCGCAGGCGCGGCGACATCGAGCAGCGTCACCGCCGAAATTTCGCGCTCGCGACCGCTGGCATCGGTCAGCGTGCCGCGGTCCAGGATCTTGCGGGCAAGGCGGGTGCCGAGGAAACCGGCGCCGCCGGTGATCACGATTCGCATGGGTTTTCTGCCGGTGGAGGGATAGCGCTATGATAATCGCCCTTGCAGTTGCTTTCGAGGAGCAGGGCCATGAGCCGACCCATTCATTTCGAAATTCATGCGGAAAACCCGGAGCGGGCCATGCATTTCTATACACAGCTCTTCGGCTGGAAATTTGCGCAATGGGGCAAGGAAGCCTATTGGCTGGTCACGACCGGCGAAGCGTCCGCGCCGGGCATCAACGGCGGGTTGATGCCGCGCCGCGGCGGCGGGCCCGTGCCCATGGCGGCCGTCAATGCATTCGTTTGCACGGTGGGCGTCGCCAATCTCGATGCGATGACCGCTAAAGTGACGGCGGCCGGTGGCGTGATCACGGTGCCGAAAATGCCCATCCCGACCATGGGGTGGCTGGCCTACGGCAGCGACACCGAGGGCAACCTGTTCGGCATGATGCAGATGGATACGTCGGCGGCATGAACGTCGATCCGCCCGGTCGATTGATCATTGCCACGCGTGAATCCGCGCTGGCGCTGTGGCAGGCCGAGCACATCAAGACGCGTCTTGCAGTCCTGTATCCGGCGATCAAGGTCGAATTGCTGGGCATGACCACCCAAGGCGACCAGATCATCGACCGGCCGCTCACGGACATCGGCGGCAAGGGCCTTTTCATCAAGGAGCTCGAAGTCGCGATGGCGCAAGGGCGCGCCGACTTCGCCGTGCACTCGTTGAAAGACTTGCCGATGGAGATGCCCGACGGCTTTTCGCTGGCGGGCATTACTGCGCGCGAGGATCCGCGCGATGCGTTCGTCTCCAACCGTTTCGATTCGATGCAGGCACTGCCCCCGGGGGCAGTGGTCGGCACGTCGAGCCTGCGGCGCGAGGCGCAGCTGCGTGAACGCCATCCGCAGATCCGGGTCGAGCCATTGCGCGGCAACGTGAACACGCGGCTGCGCAAGCTCGACGAAGGCGGCTACGACGCGATCATCCTCGCGGCGGCCGGGTTGAAGCGGCTGGGTTTCGGCGCGCGCATCACGTCGCTGCTGGCGCCGGAAGACAGCCTGCCGGCGCCGGGCCAGGGCGCCCTTGGACTTGAATGCCGCAGCGACCGGGCCGACCTGGTCGGCGTCCTCGAGCGGCTGGCCGATCGCGAAACGTCACTGGCCACGGCGGCGGAGCGCGCCTTTTCGCGCGCACTTGGTGGAAGCTGTCACACGCCGCTTGCGGGCTATGGCGAATGGAAGGGCCGATCATTGTGGCTGCGCGGCCTGTTGGCCAGCCAGGCGGGCACCGACGTCATGCGCGGGGAGTTGACGGCCAACGTGTCGGATCATGCGCAGGCCGAGCAACTGGGGTTGAGCCTTGCGGCCCATTTCCTGCAGCGTGGTGGCGCACGCCTGATTGCCGCATGACCATGCAATGAGCGTTCATTCGCTGACGCTGGCCACTTGTCCCGGCGGGGCCCTGCGGGACATTCGAGTGATCGTCACGCGGCCGGCGCGGCAGGCGGCGGGCATCGCGCAGGCGCTGGACGCGCTCGGTGCGACGCCCATTATTTTTCCCGCGATCGTGATCCTGCCGCCAGCGGATCGTACTGCGCTGGATGCGGCGCACGCGTCGCTCCCGCGCTACGACATCGCGATCTTCATCTCGGCCAACGCGGTGGAGTACGGCGTGCCGGATCCGCGGCAATGGCCGGCTTCGCTGTCCACGTTCGCGC
>JBKJSU010000461.1:0-9861 GCA_046594415.1 Casimicrobiaceae bacterium
ATCAGCGCGACGCCAACGTAGCCGCCCTCGGCGTTGGCGCGCGCCGCCCAGCCCTCGTCAGTGGGGGGCGGCAGCGCATGGCGCGCGACGCCCATCGCGATCACGCCCAGCGACAGCATCGTGTCGATGAAGTACAGCATCAGTACGTTGGGCGCCGACCAGCCAAACAACAGGATGCCCGCCACCGGCACGATGTTGCGGGCGATGATCTGTGCAAGCGCAAGCGGGGAGTGCACCGCGAGGATCGGCATGACCCGGCATCCTACGCCTTGCGATGCCGCTCTGCGTGGCTTCGTTGCCCCGGCGCCCCCGTACCGGGCAGCCGGGGGGGCGCACGGCGGATTGCGTCAGAACACTACGGATGACTTTCGCGCGTACGCTTCGATGGCCCTGGTCAGCGCGTCGATGGTGAAGGCGACGTCGGCGTCGTCGTGCGCGGTGGAGAGGTACATGAGGCCGCGCGGCAAAGGCGCCACGCCATGCTCGATCAGCAACGCGGTGAGGGTCAGCGTGGCGTCCTTGTCCACGCGCGGCAGTTCGGCCAGTGTCAATACATCCTCAGCGCCGGCGAACAATTGCACGCACGGACCGACGCAGTTGGCCGTGACTGCGACCCCGACCCGCTTGGCGGTGGCGCGCACATGCACGGCAATGTCGCGCGCGTAGCGGTCCATCCGTGGATACAGTTCGCCCGCATGGGCGGCAAGATAGTCGATGCAGGCTGTGCCTGCGGCCGCCGACAATGGATTGCCGTTGTAGGTGCCCCGCAACATCATTGCGCCATGGGTCACCGGTTCCATCGCAGCTGCGCTGCCGGTGACCGCGCTGATCGGAAGACCGGCGCCCAGCGCTTTGCCGAGCACGCTGAGATCGGGCGTGACGCCGTAGCGCGCCTGTGCGCCGCCGAGGCCAAGCCGGAACCCGGTGATCACTTCGTCGAAGATGAGCATCGTGCCGTGCGCCAGCGTGAGTTCGCGCACGCGCTGCAGGAATCCCTGCGGCGGCTCGAAGCACCCGGCGTTGATCGCGGCAGGTTCCATGATCACGGCGGCAATGTCGCCGCGCAGCAGTTCGACCAGGCCGTCGACATCGCCCCAATCGAGCACAGACACATGATGCAGCGCATCCGGATCCTGGCCGATCGTGGTGATGCCGTCGCGGCCCGGCTGCGTCGCAAGGTGGATGGCGTCGGACCAGCCGTGATAGTGGCAGCGGAACTTCACGACCTGCATCCGCCCGGTGGCGGCGCGCGCGATACGCAGCGCGATCTGGCAGGCCTCCGAGCCGGAGCTCAGGAACGCGGTCACTTCGGCGCTCGGCACCACTTGGGCGATTCGCTCGGCCAGCGCCAGTTCCGAGCGATTGACCGACCCGACGCGCAGGCCCAGGGCCATTTCGCGCTGCACTGCCTCGATGACGACCCGCGGACTGTGCCCGAGGATCAGCGGTCCGTAGCCCATCGCATAGTCGATGTAGGTGTTGCCGTCGATGTCGGTCACATGCGCACCCTCGGCGTGCGCGATGACCAGCGGCACCGGCCGCTGCGTCGCGCGCGGGGTCGACGACACGCCGCGCGGCAGGAACCGGCACGCCAGCAGGTGATGCGCCGTCGACTTGGCGTACCGGCCGGCGGTTGCAGGCGTTCCCGGCGCGTTCATGTCCCGCATGCGCTTCATCGATGCCTCGTCGTCGGGGGCGGCCGTCATTGCGGCGCGCGCAGCGTGGCGGCAAGTTCAGGCGCCGCGCGAGCAAGGACCGGCGATGCGGCGCGTGGCGCGGCTTGCCGAAGCAGCCACCATGCGGAACACAGGTTGGAGGACAGGATCGGCTGGGTGCCCGGCTTGCGCGCCGCAATCACGGCCGGCAGCGTCAGCATCCCGGTCCCGCTCATCACCGTGGCGTCGATGCGGGTGTGGTCCACGCGCGAAAGCGCTGCGGCGACTTCGTCGTGCGTGAGTTCGTAGGCGCGAAAGGTGTCCGCCATCTTGATGACCTCAACCACCTCGCAGCCCGCGGCATGCCAGTAGTCGACCGCTTCGGCGGTCAGCCAGTCAGGATACGGTGAAACAAGGCACAGCCTGCGCGCGCCCAGGGTGGACAACGCCTCGGCGATGGCGAGGCTTGCTGTCGCCACCGGCTTGCCGGCGTGCGCGGAGAGGTCACGCGACAGCGCGGCGTCGCCTTCCGGCAATAAACGATACGACGGTCCGGTGAGGCCGATCACCAGCGCGGCCAGGCGCAGGTTGCCGAATGCGCTAACCGCGTCGCGATAGAGTTCGATGTAGCGCCGGTTGCGCTCCTCGAGCGTGGTGCCGGGCATCGTGGCCAGGCGGGCCGCATACAACGTCATCGCGGGATGGAGAAGGCGCTGCATTTCCGGCTCGACCGACGGATTGGCCGGCGGCACGAGCACCCCGCCCCAAGCCGACGGCCGCACGTCCTCTTCCTCGATGGTTGCGGCAGTCATGCTGCCTGCGTGGGGAGCGGCGCGAGGGTCATGTCGAGCATCGCGGCGGTGCGCAGATAGGCAACGGTCTGGTCCGGGTCGGCCGCGATGGCCCGCACCTGGTCGAGCCATGCTTCGCCGCCCGCCACATTGCGGTCGGTGCGCGGGATCAGCATCTCGGTGGCGACCCGGCGGCGCTCGTCGACGGCGTGCTCGACGACCTCGGCACCCTGTCCGCCCATTGCGTCGACGATGGCAAGCGCCACCGCGAACGCATCGTGCAGGCCGCAGTTCATGTTCATGCCGCCGCGCGTGTTGGTGATATGCGCGCTGTCGCCCATCAGCATGATGCGGCCGACGCGGTAGCGCTGCGCGACGCGCCGGGCAACGCTGTAAACGTCTTTCATCATCACGCCGGGCAACTGTGTGCAATGCGGCATCGTCTCCTGCAGTTGGGCCAGTATCCAGTCCGGGTCCAGCGCGGTGGCCTCGTCGACCTCTTTCGGCACGCGCAGGATGATGCGCCAGCAGTCGGCCATCCGCAGGAAGCTGACCGAGCGCGCCTGGTTGAACAGGTAGGTGACGGGCGCGAGTCCGGGCAGCAGCAGGCCGAGGTCATCGCCGGTCATCACGCGCAGCACCTTGTCGGGGTACTCGGCGCCATCGAAGGGGATGCCCAGCACCCTGCGCACGTCGCTGCGCGCGCCGTCGGCGCCGAGCAGGTAGGCGCCATTGAGCTTGTGCACGGCGGCGCCGCGACGAACCTGCGCGCTGACCTTGCCGTGCGCCTGCGCCACCTCGACCAGTTCCGCGTCGAACAGCACCTGCACATGCGGATGCGCGCCGAGGCGGTCGAGGATCAGCGGCGTCAGCCGCGCCTGCTCGAGGTGCAGGCGAAACGGAAAAGCAGTCTCGTCGCGCAGCGCGTCCATCAAGAACCGGGCAAAGACGCCGGTGGCGGCCGTGCGGTACTGCAGTTCCCGCACAATTTGTCCGCGATGCAGGACGCCATCGAGCAGCCCAAGGTGATGCAGGATGGCGAGCGTGGGGGGATGAAACGTGGAAGCCTTCGACGCGGCGCTCAACGCGGGGCGCTTTTCCAGCACTGTGACGGGGATGCCGGCATCGGCCAGCACCAGCGCCGCAGTCAGGCCCACCGGCCCTGCGCCGGCAACGATGACGCGTTCGGTCGACGTCATGGCGTACCTGCCCCCGTGGGCGCGGGAGGGCGCGCGGCGGCGTACTTGCGCTCCAGCGCGTCGGTGGTGAGCAGGCGTTGCTCCAGCGCGCGGGCGCCTTCGTAGTCCATCAGCTGCATGATCGCTTCGATGCCCACCAGGAGGTCGGGCCGATCCATGGGCTTGCCCGTCTCGATCACCTCGCGCATGAGCGCCAGGGCCGTGGTCATCGCGTGTATGGCCGCGGCCGGCAGCATGCGCGGCAGGCTGACGCGGCGCACGCCAAGTTCCTTGAGGCGCGGAAGCGGAATGAGCGGCGTGGTGGGTCGCGCGCGGATGCCGAAGCCCATGTTGATCGTGACGGGAATGCGTGCGGCGTCGACCACGCGCCGGATCTCGTCCTCGGTCTTGACGGCGTCGGGGAAGATCATGTCAGCGCCGGCTTCGGCATAGGCGCGGGCGCGCGTTGCCGCGCCTTCAATGCCCTCGACCGCAAGCGCGTCCGTGCGCGCGATGATCACGAACGCATCGTCGCGGCGCGCGAGGCACGCGGCCTCGATTTTCTTCACCATTTCGGCGGTGGAGACCAGTTCCTTGCCCGGCATGTGGCCGCAGCGCTTCGGCGACACCTGGTCCTCGATGTTCACGCCCGCCACGCCGGCCTCCTCGAAGAGGCGCACGGTGTGATGGACGTTGATCGGGTTGCCATAGCCGTTGTCGGCGTCGGCGGTGAGTGGGATGTCGACGCAACGCGCGAGGTTGCGGCAATGGTCGACGTTTTCGCGCAGCCCCATGACGCCGATGTCGGCGATGCCAAGCAGCGCATTCGATATCGCGGCGCCACTGGTCGCGGCAGTCTTGAAGCCTGCTGCGGCGACCAGCCGCAAGCTGTAGCCGTCGTAGACACCCGGCGCGACGATCAGCGCTGCAGACCGCAGAAGTTCGCGCAGTTGCTCCGCCTTGCTCGGCATGCCTCGCTCCTGTCGTGCGCCACACGCGGAACGGAAGGCGCGGGTACGTGGGGTAACTTTGCGTTTCGTATCGTTTTATGTATCATACATCATACCATATGAACGAGGCAACGCTCCGCTGCGCGCAAGTCCCCGGACGACGTTCCGGGCGGCTCCGCCACGCCGGTAGTCCGCGCTGATGGCGGCCCCCGCTGCGGCGGCCGACTGGTTTCGACCGCTCGCCGGTGCCGGCACGTTCACCCGCTACTGCAGCATCGACGCTGTGGTCGCCGCGCATGGCGGGCACGTCACGGCGATGCCCTATTGCCTGCGCGTGCTGGTCGAGAACGTCGCGCGCAACCTCGACGCCACCGGTGCCGATGGCGCCGCGGCGCTGCTGGCGCTGTCACGCTGGCCGGACGCCACGCCGGCTGCGCTCCCGCTGCATGTAACGCGCGTTATCCTGCCGGATTCCAGCGGGCTTCCGGTGCTGCTCGACCTCGCGGCGTTGCGTTCGACGGTCGCGCGCGCGGGTGGCGACCCCTCGTGGGTGACGCCGCGGGTGCCGGTCGACTTCGTCATCGATCATTCGCTGCAGGTCGACCACGCCGGCGCGCCGGATGCCATCGTGCGCAACATGGCGCGCGAGTTCGCGCGCAACGACGAGCGCTACCGCTTCGTCAAGTGGGCGCAGGCGTCGCTTGGCAACGTGCGCGTGTTCCCCCCCGGCGTCGGCATCATCCACCAGATCAATCTCGAGTACATCGCAACAGTGGTCACGACGCGCGAGACGGCGCAGGGCCGGCTGGCGATGCCGGATTTCGTGATCGGCGGCGATTCGCATACGCCGATGGTCAATGGCCTCGGCGTTCTCGGGTGGGGCGTTGGGGGACTCGATGCGGAAGCCATCCTGCTGGGCTGGCCCAACACCATTGCGCTGCCGCGGGTGGTCGGCGTACGACTGTCCGGTGCCATGCCTGCCGGAAGCACCACCACTGATCTGGTGCTCCTCGTCACGCAGCGCTTGCGCGCCCACGGCGTCACCGGCCACTTCGTGGAATTCTTCGGGCCTGCCGTGGCGTCACTCGGAGTACCGGAGCGCGCGACGCTGGCCAACATGGCGCCCGAATATGGCGCCACCGTCGGCTACTTTCCGGTGGACATGCAAACGCTGGCCTATTTGCGCGCCACCAGCCGCGACGCCGCGCACATCGCAATGGTGGAGCAATACTGTCGCGTCAACATGCTGTTCCGCGATACCGATGCGCCCGCACCCACGTACAGCGAGGAGGTGGCCATCGATCTCGCCGACGTGTTGCCCACGCTTGCGGGACCACGACGACCGCAGGACCGGCTGCTGCTGCCGGAGGTGGCGCCGGACTTCCGGCGGCGGCTGCATCGAAGCGCGCGCGACGACGGTTTTGGCGTTGCTGCCGCCGCGGCAGCGGACAGCGTGGCGCGCGACCGCCTCGACCACGGGTCGATCGTGGTCGCCGCCATCACCTCGTGCACCAACACGTCCAATCCGTCGGTGATGATCGCGGCCGGGTTGCTGGCGCGCAACGCCGTCGCGCGCGGACTGCGGCCACCCGCGTGGGTCAAGACCTCGCTCGCACCCGGCTCGCAGGTCGTCACGCGCTATCTCGCGGCCACCGGTCTGCTGGCGCCGCTGGAAGCGCTCGGCTTCCATGTCGTCGGCTACGGCTGCACGACCTGCGGCGGCAAGTCGGGCCCGCTGGCCGCCAGCGTGGCCGAAGCGGTGGAGCGCGATGGCCTGGTCGTCGCCACCGTGCTCTCGGGCAACCGCAACTTCGAGGGACGCATCCACCGTCTCGCGCGTGCCAACTACATCGGCTCGCCGCCGCTGGTGGTGGCCTACGCGCTGGCCGGGCGCATCGACATCGACCTCGCGCGCGAACCGCTCGGCCACGACGAACAAGGACGCGCCGTGATGTTGGCCGACCTCTGGCCCGATCGCGATGAATTGGCGCGAACCGTCGCGCAAACCGCCGATCCGGCGCTCTACCGCGCCGTTTATGCGGATGCCGAGACCGGTACCGACCTGTGGCGGCAGCTGCCTTCGCTCACGCGCGAGTGCTTCGCGTGGGACCAGGCGTCGACCTACCTCGTCGAACCGCCGTTCGTCGCGGGGCTTGTTGCGGGAGACCCGCTGCCGGCGCGCCTCGAGGGTGCGCGCGTGCTGGCCGCCTTTGGCGATTCGCTGACGACCGATCATATTTCGCCGAGCAGCGAAATTCCCATCGGCAGCGCGGCCGGCAACTACCTGCAGGCGCAAGGCATTGCGCCGTCTGAATTCAATACCTACGTGGGCCGTCGCTGCAACCACGAGGTGATGGTGCGCGGCACCTTTGCCAACGTCCGTATCCGCAACCTGCTGGTTCCGGGCGTCGAAGGCGGGGTCACGACACTGTTTCCGGCCGGCGAGGTTGTGACGATCCATGCGGCGGCGCAGGCCTATGCCGCGCAGCATGTTCCGCTGCTGGTGCTTGCGGGTCGCGACTACGGCGCCGGCAGCAGCCGCGACTGGGCCGCCAAGGGCACGGCGATGCTCGGTGTGCGCGCAGTGCTGGCCGAGTCCTTCGAACGCATCCATCGCGCCAACCTGATCAGCATGGGCGTGGTCCCGCTGTGCTTCGCGGCCGGACAGGGCTGGCGGGCATTGGGCCTCGACGGTTCGGAGCGGTACGTGCTGGAGGGCATTCGCGCGGGCGTGCTGGCGGGCACGCCGGTCGCGGTGACCGCCGAAGGCAACGTGGGTGCGCTACGCTTTGCCGTTGCGGCGGATGTACGCACCGACGACGAGCGCCGCATTCTCACCGCTGGCGGCATGCTGCCCGCGGTCTTGCAATCCATCGAAGCACCCACGCGCGAAGCAACGCCATGAAACTCGATCTGCTGCTTCAAGACGGCCTGCTGGTATTCCCTGACGTTGGCACGGTGCCCGGTTCCATCGGCATCAAGGACGGCCGCATCGCCGCAATCCTCGCGTCGGGCGAGCGCCTGCCGGCCACCGAGACCATCGACTGCACCGATCGCTGGATCATGCCCGGCGTGATCGATCCGCATGTGCATTTCGGATTCGGTTCCCCGGAGCATGACTTTCATACCGAATCGCGATCCGCCGCCATCGGCGGTGTTACTTCGGTGCTGTCGTTCTATCGCACCGCCGACTTCCGGACGGCGTTCGTCGCCTATCGCGCCCGCGCCGAAACGCAAAGCTGCGTGGATTTCGGCCTGCACTTCGGCATCACCAGCCATCTTCACGTCGAGACGCTGGCCGAGTGCTCGCGGCAGTTCGGCGTGTCGTCGTACAAGCTATACATGATGTACAAGGGCGCGGCCGGCCTGGCGCAGGGCTTCACCGAGATCGATGACGCGCTGCTGTTCGCGGCGGCACGCGCCACCGCTGCGATCACGGGCGCGGTGCTGGGCGTCCATTGCGAGAACGTGGAGGTGATTCCCTACCTGCGCGAGCCACTGCGCGCCGCCGGCCGCGACGACTTGCGTGCCTGGAACGAGCAGAGTCCCGATTTTCTCGAGGCGGAGAACGTGCATCGCGCACTGTATTTCGCCGGCAAGGTGGGCTGTCCGGTCAACATCGTCCACCTGTCGAGTCGCGAGGCGCTGAACGAGGCGCGCCGGCACCGGCGCGCGAATGCGGCGCCCGTCCATGTCGAGACCTGTCCGCACTACCTGTTGCTGGACGACAGGGCGCCGGCCGGTGTGCTGGCCAAGGTCAATCCGCCGCTTCGCAGCCGCGACGATGTCGATGCGATGTGGGAAGGTGTTGCCGATGGCTCGGTGACCACCGTCGGCACCGATCACGTCCCACGCAAGCGCAGCACGAAGGAAGGCAAGGGCATCTGGGCCTCGAGCAACGGCTTTCCGGGTGTGGCCACCATGCTGCCGATCATGTTGCACGAGGGCTATCACCGGCGCGGCATCGCACCCGAACGCATCGCAGCCGTGCTGAGCGGCAACGCCGCACGCCTGTACAACATGCCGGGCAAGGGCACGCTTGCGGTCGGCGGTGACGCCGACATCGTCGTCGTCGATCCCGAGCTCGCCCGCACCGTCGATGCGACGGAACTCGAATCGTTCGCCGACTACTCGCCGTTCGAAGGCATGACGCTGAAGGGCTGGCCCGTGCTGACGCTGGTCCGCGGACGGCGCGTGATGGTCGACGGCAGGATCGTCGAATCCGCGGATGGAGCGGCCGGCGGCCGCTACCTGTCCCGTCTCTGAATCCCTTGCACTCCGCACCAAGGAAACGCACCGTGAGCGAAGTACGTATCTGGGACAAGTTCCTGACACCCCGCGACCAGCAGGTCCTGGCGCAGGCCGGCTACGGCAAACGGGGCGGCTTCGGCACGCGTCCGGCGCTGTTCATCATCGACGTCCAATACAACTTCTGCGGCGACCAGCCGGAGGACATCCTGCTGGGCCTGAAGCAGTACCGCACGCATTGCGGCCGCGAAGCGTGGGACGCCGTCGCGCACATCGAGCCGTTGCTGCACATGGCGCGCGCGAAGAACCTGCCGGTGTTCTACACGGAGAGCGCGCGGCGGCCCGACATGATCGACAGCGGCGTGCAGGTCGGCAAGAACTTCCGCGGCACCGAACGCACGGTGCAGGAGGGCACGCATGCCACGGAAACCGTCGAGCCGCTCGCGCCGCGCCCGCAGGACATCCGGATCGGCAAGCGCAAGCCATCCTGCTTCTTCGGCACGATCTTCATGAGCCACCTCAACTATTTCGATGTCGATACGCTGATCATGACCGGCTGCACGACGTCGGGTTGCCTGCGCGCGACCGCGGTCGACGCCTATTCGTACAATTTCAAGGTGATCATTCCGGAGGAGTGCGCGTTCGACCGCTTCGAGTCGAGCCACGCGATCAACCTGTTCGATCTCAATTGCAAGTATGCGGACGTGATTCCGGTGCGCGAGGTTGCAAGCTACATGGCGGGACTGCCGGTGCGCGCGCCGATGCCCGCACCGGCCGGCGCATAAAATCGCACTTGTCCCCCGACACACTTCCTCCCGAAAGGATTTGCATCATGGCGTTGACGTCTCCCATCCACTCGAAGTCCGCGCGCTTCGCGGCGATCGCCGGCACACTCCTGGTCGCCGGCATCGTGGCCCCGGCGCCCGTGGCGGCGCAGGGCGCGTACCCCGACAAGCCGATTCGGCTGATCGGTGCTGCCACCCGGTGGAAAAGCCACGATCAGCCGAATCGGCTTGTCGGGGTACGCGCCCTGCGCCGC
>JBKJSU010000242.1:0-3816 GCA_046594415.1 Casimicrobiaceae bacterium
TGCGGTCCACGCTATCGCCGACGAGCGATTGCGAATCCCTCATCGCAATCCCAGCTCCCGCGCCACGATGCCGCGCAGGATCTCGCGGGTTCCGCCGCGGAGAGTGAAGGACGGCGCTGAGAGTGTCGCCAGCGCGAGGTCCGCGGCGTAGGGCTCGGTTGCATCGCGTTCGGCGCGCGTAGGAACGAGGAGTCGTGCGATCTCCGGTATCTCGCGCTCGAAGGTCGTACCGAGGTCCTTGACCATCGCAGATTCGACATTAGGCTGCAGGCCGCGGTCGAGTGCCGAAGCGACGCCGAGGGACATGCGCCGCAGCGTGGCGAGATGGGCGAAAAGACGCCCGATCTCCACGCGCGCACCCGGCGAGGGCTGCGCGGCGCAGCGGCGGATCAGCTCGAGGAGCAGCGGAAAGGTGCTGAGGAAGCGATCGGGACCGCTGCGCTCATAGGCAAGTTCGCTGATCACGAGCTGCCACCCCGTG
Organism: Casimicrobiaceae bacterium; assembly: GCA_046594415.1. Classification (GTDB taxonomy): domain Bacteria; phylum Pseudomonadota; class Gammaproteobacteria; order Burkholderiales; family Casimicrobiaceae; genus VBCG01. The sequence goes on from JBKJSU010000242.1 coordinate 482, forward strand.
CCCGGCTCGCCGAGGACGTAGGCTTCGGGGACGAACACGCCGTCGAGCATGACTTCGTTGAAATCCCGGTTGCCGGCGATGTCTACTACGGGACGGGCGACGAAACCGGGGGCCGATGTATCGACGAGGAACTGCGTGAGTCCCGCATGCCGGTTGCTCGCGGCCGGCGCGGTGCGCGCGAGAACGATGATGTACTGCGCCCGGTGGGCGTGCGAGGTCCATAGCTTTGTACCCTGGATGCGCCATCCACCGTCGACTCGGGTGGCGTGGGTACGCACCGCCGCGAGGTCCGACCCGGCATCGGACTCGCTCATGCCGATTCCGATGCCACAGGTACCCGCTGCGATGCGCGGCAGCACGTCGCGCTTAACGGCGTCCGAGCCGTGCCGGAGAAGCTGCGGACCGCTCTGCCGGTCAGCGATCCAGTGCATGCCGAGCGGCGCGCCTGCGGCGAGCATTTCTTCGTAGACAACGTAGCGTTCGACCGTCGTGCGGCCATGGCCACCGTACTCGCGAGGAAAGGTGATGCCGATGAAGCCCGCCTCGCCGCAACGGCGAGTGAAGCCGGCATTGAACGTCATCCATGCATTGGAGTGCGGCGCGAACCCCCCGGCACAGAGTTCCTGCGCAAGGAATGCGCGCACGCGAGCTCGCATGTCGGAGGCGTCGCGAGGCAGGGCGGGGGCGTCGAAGTGGAAATCCACAGGTGAATTCTAAGCGAGCAAGCGTGCTCAATCATCAGTGCGATGATAGTTATCATAGATGTGATATACGGCGACGCAGCAAAGCGGGCTTCAGGCACTGCGTGACGGCCGAATCGTGGGGTCGCCCTGGAACGCTTCCTACCTCACGGTCGAGCCGCCATGCACTAAGGAGACGACGGCCATGATTCTTAAGGCAGCCGCCAGCGTTGAAGCGTTGGAAGGTTCTCGACCTCGAGGGCCAGTGAAGCCCTTTGCCTTGACGCGCATCGGAATCGTAGGACCTGCCAAAACATAGTTACCATTGGTTCCCACGCAAGGGCAGGTCCCGTTAGCGTTTGGTGGTAACAGTGATGGTAAGGAAGGATTCTGTCGCATGCGGCAGGTGATTTTCATAGGCAATATAAGTATAGTTCGATTCTCGCCACCTCCACCAATAGCAAGAAAAAAACGGCCCCGATCGGGCCGTTTTTCTTTGCATTTCTACCGCGTTTGATTTTCGATAAACGCCCCCGCTACGCGACGGTTACGGCAACGCAACGTCGCCAGGCACGACTCCTCGAACGCTTCGATGTCTACCTGCCGATAGAGCACGCGGCCGCAGAGCTTGAGGAACTTCGGGCCAAGGCCCTCGCTACATCAGCGTTCAAGCGTGGCCTCGCTGATGTTCCATTAGGTTTCGAGCCGGCATTGGTCCTCAAAGGTTGTCCTACTTCGATGCGTCGTTCAGCTCGTAGCTGGTGCTGCGTCCACCGGCGTCTGATTTCCGCAAGACGCCACGGGCGAGCAGATCCGTGATGTCGCGCAGGGCAGTGTCGGGCGAACACTTGGCGATCGCGGCCCACTTGCTGCTGGTGAGCCTGCCCTCGAAGCCATCGAGCAACCGGTTGACCAGCTTCACCTGTCGCTCGTTCAGCGACGCTGAAATGGGCGCCGCCCAACGCTGCCAGAACCGCGTCTTGGCCAGCACGGCATCGAGCGTGTGCTGTGCCAGGTCGACGGCGCGATGCAGCGTGTTGAGGAACCAGGCGAGCCACTCAGTGACATCCAGTGATTGCTTCTGGGTGCGCTCCAGGATGTCGTAGTAGGCGCGGCGCTCGCGCTGGATCTGCGCCGACAGGCTGTAGAAGCGCTGCGGGCTGCCATCGGCACGCGCCAGAAACAGGTCGCCGACGGCGCGTGCGATGCGGCCGTTGCCATCATCGAACGGGTGCAGGGTGACGAACCACAGGTGCGCGAGCCCGGCCTTGATCAGTGGTGGCTCTTGCGCTGCGCTGTTGGCCCAGGCCAGAAAGCGGGCGGTATCGGACTCCAGCCGGTCGGCCGGCGGTGCTTCGAAATGCACGCGTTGGCGCCCCGGCGGGCCAGATACCACCTGCATCGGACCGGTGACATCGTCGCGCCAGCCGCCCACGCTGATCCGGGCCAGGCCCGAGTAGCTGGTGGGGAACAGGGCTGCTTGCCACCCGAACAAACGTTCCCGGGTGACCGGGGCGTTGCAGTTGGCGGTGGCGTCGAGCACCATCGCGACCACGCCTTCGACGTGACGATCCACCGGGGCCAGCGCGCCGATGTCGACACCAAGTCGGCGAGCGATCGAGGAGCGCACAGACTCCACGTTGAGTTGCTCCCCTTCGATCTCGCTCGTCTTGATGACGTCCTCGGTCAGCGCCAACAGGCTGGCCTGGTCGCGCAGAGCCATGCCGACGTCAGCCAGTCGTCCCATCAGCAAACCCTGGGCGCGGCTGACGTCGGCCAGTGGCGGGGCCAGGGCAGCCAGGTCAAATCGCCAAGTTGGCCAGTCGCTGGCCTGCCAGATGTAGGTATAATCGCCGCGATTCATGCGGATATTATGCGGCACATTCTCCGCGCGCGCAAGTTATTCGCCGTATATGGTGCGGCGAATGAGGGTCCCATTCACCGCATGGACGCCCAAACGAGCAGGCGCACGCGTCTGGTTTGGGTGTGAGTGGGGGTGATTTTGTTCGCGGTCTTGGGCTGGTCCGAAGCCGCCCCCGCCATGCCTGCGGACGCAGGTTCGATTCCGCAAATTGGAATTGAACGGGCCGCGCCTTACTGAATTTGTAGGACACGCGCCTACGCCTCTGGCCCCCGTCTCGACTACAGAACATTTCAGCTAAACTGCGAATAATTCGTCCCATTCCTACAGGCCGATCAACCGACCCATGTACGAAACCAAAAAAACTGCCGCCGAGGTCTGCACCATCCTTGACAGCCTGGCCGCGCTTAGCCAGGATCTTAGCTGCCACAAGGACGAGGCGCGGGAAACCTTGGTACTGTCGGCAGGCAAGACAAAGGACGCCTGCGACGCCATCGAGTCCGCCGTGGCGGCACTACGCAAAATCCTTGAAATTGCCGCGAATGCCGGCGGCGGACCTGTTCCGCCTACGGTGGCCGAGCGGCTGGACGACGCCGAGCCAGGCTGATCGTCGGCCGGGGAATCGCCCGGTCCGCCAGGCGATACTTTGAGGCACTGGCCGCTGGTAGGGCCACGCCGCCCGGAGAGTGCCTTGCGCCCACCTCGTGTCATTGCCCGCACCTGCAGCGCGGTGTGCGTGTTGGCGTCCATGGTCGCGTCGAGCGCATTGGCCTCGGCGGTCGTCGTGGTCGAGT
>JBKJSU010000348.1:0-5971 GCA_046594415.1 Casimicrobiaceae bacterium
CGGCGGCAAGTGGGTGACGATGGGCATTGCCTCCGATGGCAGCTACGGCATCCCCAAGGACACGATGTTCGGCTTCCCGGTCACGACCGCCAACGGCGAATACACGATGGTGCGCGATCTGCCGATCGACGAATTCTCGCGGGAACGCATCAACGTCACGCTGCAGGAGCTGAACGAAGAACGCGCCGGCGTGGCGCCGATGCTGGGCTGACGGCCGCCGGCGCTCCGTGACCGCCCACCGCCGCTCCCGCGCGCCGCGCCCTTGCCTGCCGAGGGTCGCGTGAACGCGCCGGCCGAGGGCGTGCGGCTGGCGCGGCCTCCGTACGATGCCGCGCTGATCGATATTGCCGACTACGTGCAAGCGGCACTCGCGCCGTCCGCCGAGGCGCTTGCCACCGCGCACTGGAGCCTCCTCGACGCGCTGGGCTGCGGCTTCGAGTCGCTCGACTACCCGGCCTGCACCAAGCTCCTCGGCCCCACGGTGCCCGGCACGATCGTGCCGGCCGGCGCCCGCGTGCCCGGCACGAGCTACACGCTCGATCCGGTCACCGCCGCGTTTACGCTCGGCGCGATGATCCGCTGGCTCGACTACAACGACACCTGGCTGGCGGCGGAATGGGGCCACCCGTCCGACAACGTGGGCGGAATCCTCGCCGTCGCCGACTGGCAGTCGCGCAACGGCCACCCGATCGCGATGGGTGACGTCCTCGTGGCCATGGTCAAGGCCTATGAAATCCAGGGCGTGCTGGCGCTCGACAACGCCTTCAACCGCGTCGGCCTCGACCATGTGGTGCTGGTCAAGGTCGCCACCACGGCAGTGGTCGCGCAGATGCTGGGGCTGCCGCACGAACAGATCACCGCCGCACTGTCGCTGGCCTTCGTCGACGGCCAGGCGCTGCGCACCTATCGGCATGCGCCCAACACCGGCTCGCGCAAGAGCTGGGCCGCCGGTGACGCCACCGCGCGGGGCGTCCGGCTCGCGCTGATCGCCCGCACCGGCGAGATGGGTTATCCGTCGGCGCTGTCCGCGCCGCTATGGGGCTTTGCCGACGCGTCGCTGCGCGGTGCGCCGCTGCGCCGCACGCAGCCCTACGGCCAGTACGTGATGGAAAACGTGCTGTACAAGGTGCGCTTTCCGGCCGAATTCCATGCCCAGACCGCGGTGGAATGCGCGTTGGTGCTGCATCCGCAGGTCAAGGATCGCCTGGACGACATCGCGAAGATCACCGTGCGCACGCAGGAGTCGGCGCTGCGCATCATTGCCAAGGACGGTCCGCTGGCCAATCCGGCCGACCGCGACCATTGCCTGCAGTACATGATCGCGGTGCCATTGCTGCACGGCCGGCTCACCGCGGGCGACTACGAAGACGCGGTCGCCGCCGATCCGCGCATCGACGCGTTGCGCGCGAAGATGGCCTGCGTGGAAGACCCGGCATTTTCCCGCGACTACCTCGACCCCGCCAAGCGCTCGATCGCCAACGGCATCACGATCGAGTTCACCGACGGCTCACGGCTGCCGGAGGTGGTGGTCGAGTATCCGGTCGGGCACCGCCGTCGCCGCGACGAAGCACGGCCGCTCCTCGCCGCGAAGTTTCGCCGCAATGTCGAGCGGCGGTTCAACGGCGCGCGCCGCGATGCGCTGCTTGCGCTGGCCGCCGATCCGGCACGGCTTGCTGCCATGCCGGTGCGCAGCTTCGTCGACATGATGGTGATCGATCCATGAACCGCCCACGAGAGGTGATCTGATGCGTTACCCGTCGCAGGCGCTGGTCACGTTGCTGGCCATGCTGGTACTGCCCGCGTTCGCCGCGGACGACTATCCGAAGCTCAAGGCCGGCCAGTGGGAGATGACCACGGACGCGGGCAAGGGTTCGCCGCCGCGCAAGACGACGATGTGCACCGACGACGCCGTCCAGAAGGAATTGATCAGCATGGGCATCGGCATGCAGAAGGAAATGTGCAGCAAGAACGAGATGAAGCGCGAAGGCTCGCGGGTGATCTCCTCGTCGCAGTGCAAGATCGGTGAGTCGACCATCGTCACCAAGGCGGTCATGACCTTCACCGGCGACACGGCATACCGGACGGAGATCGACTCCACGTATGCGCCGCCGTTCATGGGGATGAAGGAAGCGAAGACCAGCATGGAGGGGAAGCATGTCGGTCCCTGCCGCGATGGTCTCGTCCCCGGCGACATGCTGCTGCCCAACGGCCAGAAGATGAACATCAAGAACATCGGCAACGCCAAGGCGCCCGCCGCGTCCAAGGCCAAGTAACGACCTTTCATCCATAGGGAACGCCATGAGTCACAACCTACACGGCACGCTGTCCCCGTTCGAGCTTGCTTCCGGCGCCGCCGGAAAGTTCTATTCCCTCCCCGCGCTCGAGCGCGCCGGCATCGGTCGCGTCTCCCGGCTACCGGTCTCGATCCGCATCGTGCTGGAGTCGGTGCTGCGCAATTGCGACGGTAAGAAGGTGACCGAGGAGCACGTGCGGCAGCTGGCCAACTGGGCGCCCACCGGCAATCGCGTCGACGAGATTCCGTTCGTCGTCGCGCGCGTCGTGTTGCAGGACTTTACCGGCGTGCCGCTGCTGGCCGACCTCGCTGCCATGCGCAACGTGGCGCGCGACATGGGCCGCGACCCCAAGTCCATCGAGCCGCTGGTGCCCGTCGACCTGGTCGTCGACCACTCGGTGATGATCGATCATTACGGCACGAAGGAATCGCTCGACCTCAACATGAAGCTCGAGTTCACGCGCAACAACGAGCGCTACCAGTTCATGAAGTGGGGCATGCAGGCCTTCGACACGTTCGGCGTCGTCCCGCCCGGCATCGGCATCGTGCACCAGGTTAACCTCGAGTACCTCGCGCGCGGCGTGCACAAGGCAGCCGACATCTACTACCCGGACTCGCTGGTCGGCACCGACAGCCACACGACGATGATCAACGGCATCGGCGTGGTTGGCTGGGGCGTGGGCGGCATCGAGGCCGAAGCCGGCATGCTCGGGCAGCCCGTCTACATCCTCACGCCGGACGTCGTGGGCGTGGAGCTCAAAGGCAAGCTGCCCGAAGGCACCACGGCCACCGATCTCGTGCTCACGATCACCGAAATGCTCCGCCGCGAAAAGGTGGTGGGCAAGTTCGTCGAATTCTTCGGCGAGGGCACCGCGTCGCTCGCCGTGCCCGACCGCGCCACCATCGCCAACATGGCGCCCGAGTACGGCGCCACGATGGGTTTCTTCCCCGTCGACGACGCCACGGTCGACTATCTCACCGCCACCGGCCGCACGTCCGACGAAGTCGATGCATTCGTGTCTTACTTCAAGGCACAGGACATGTACGGCGTGCCCAAGGCCGGCGCGATCGACTACACCAAGACGCTGCAGCTCGACCTTGCCACGATCACGCCCTCGCTCGCCGGCCCCAAGCGGCCGCAGGACAGGATCGAATTGCCGCAGATGAAGGCGAAGTTCATCGAGCTCTTCAGCGCGCCGGTGTCCGCCAACGGCTTCGGCAAGCCCGCCGCGGAAATGCAGCGCCGCGTGACCACGACCGTGGTGGCCAATGGCGTGGGCGCGATTGGCGATGCCATGGCGCCGGTGGCCGGCAATGCGCCGCGCAACGTCGCCGAAATGGTCGCCAACCGGCCCACGCCCGACCGCGTTGACGTGGTCGGCGGCAAGCACGTGGCGATCGGCAGCGGCGACATCCTGATTGCGGCCATCACGTCGTGCACCAACACGTCCAATCCGGGCGTGCTGCTGGCCGCGGGTTTGCTGGCCAGGAAGGCCGTCGAGCGCGGCCTCACGGTGAAGCGGCACATCAAGACCTCGCTCGCTCCCGGCTCGCGCGTGGTCACCGACTACCTGACCAAGGCGGGCCTCCTGCCGTACCTCGAGCAGCTCGGTTTCAACGTTGCCGCGTACGGCTGCACCACCTGCATCGGCAACGCCGGCGATCTCGCGCCCGAATTCAACGAAGCCATCGTCGAGAACGACCTCGTGTGCGCCGCCGTGCTGTCGGGCAACCGCAACTTCGAGGCGCGCATCCATCCCAATCTCAAGGCCAATTTCCTGGCCTCGCCGCCGCTGGTCGTGGCCTACGCCATTGCCGGCACGGTGCTGCGCGACCTTGCCACCGAGCCGCTGGGATCGGGCAAGGACGGCAAGCCGGTTTTCCTGAAAGATGTCTGGCCCACGTCGCACGAGATCGCCGCGGTGATGCAGCACGCCCGCAATCCCGCCACCTATCGCAGCCTTTACGGCGACCTCGCCAATGCCACGCCGTTGTGGGGCAAGATCCCCGGCGCCGCCGGCCAGGTCTACGACTGGCCGAAGTCCACGTACATCGCCAAGCCGCCCTTCTTCGACGGTTTTGCGATGCAGCCCAAGCCCACCACCGATATCAAGGGTGCCAAGGCGCTGGGCATCTTCGGCGACTCGGTCACCACCGACCACATTTCGCCTGCCGGTTCGATCAAGGAGAAGTCACCGGCCGGCGCCTGGCTCATTGCCAACGGCGTGCCGAGGGAAGACTTCAACAGCTACGGCTCGCGCCGCGGCAACCATGAGGTGATGATGCGCGGCACCTTTGCCAACGTGCGCATCAAGAACCTGATGCTCCCGCTGTCGGCCGACGGCAAGCGCGAGGAAGGCGGCGTCACGCTGTTCCAGCCCACGGGTGCCAAGATGTTCATCTACGACGCGGCGATGCGCTACGTCGCCGACGGCACGCCCACGATCGTGTTCGGCGGCGAGGAATATGGCACCGGCAGTTCGCGCGACTGGGCCGCCAAGGGCACACAGCTGCTCGGCGTGCGCGCGGTGATCGCCAAGAGCTTCGAGCGGATCCACCGGTCCAACCTCGTCGGCATGGGCGTGCTGCCGCTGCAGTTCAAGGGCACCGATACCGTGGAGAAGCTGGGCATCACCGGCGTCGAGACCTTCGACATCGTCGTCCCGCCGGGCATCCGGCCGCAGCAGGACCTGACGCTGGTGATCACGCGCAGTGATGGCTCGACGCAGAACGTGACCCTCACGTGCCGCATCGACACGCCGATCGAGGTCGACTACTACAACGGCGGCGGCATCCTGCCGTTCGTGCTGCGGGAGCTGGTCTCCGCCTAGCCGATCGTGGCGCCGCGCACGGCTTGTGGCCGTGCCGGCGCACCGGGCCATTGCGGGAACCCATGTCCAATACGCACCCGCATCCCCTCTCCCGCGCGCTACCGCTGTTCCTGCTCGCCGGCTTCCTGCTGACCGCGCTGGACACGACGGCCAAGTACCTGGTCCGCGACCACTCGCTGTTCCTGATCGTCTGGGCGCGCTATGCGGGCGCGATGCTGGTGGTGACGCCGTTCGTGCGCCACCGCGCGGGACCGCGGTTCTGGCATACGCGCAATCTTGGGATGCAACTGCTGCGCTCCGCGTTCCTGCTCATCGCCACCGGATGTTTTTTCGGCGGGCTGAAGTACCTGCCGCTGGCCGAAGCCTCGGCCGTCACTTTCCTCGCCCCCGTATTCATCGTCCTGCTGTCGCTGCCGCTGCTGGGCGAGCGGCCGACGCGGGCGCGCTGGGCGGCAGCCATCACAGGCTTCATCGGCGTCCTGGTGCTGCTGCGCCCCGGCTCGGCCGTTCTGCATCCCGCCGTGCTGCTGCTGATCGGCACCGCGGTCTGCAACGCGATGTACCAGTTGCTGACGCGCAAGCTCCCCGGCGACGGGCTCTACACCACCCTGTTCTACAGCGCGCTGGTCGGCGCGGTGGGGCTGACGCTGGCCTTGCCCTGGGGCTTCGATGGCGCGCCGCTCGACTGGCGCTCGGTGGGCCTGTTGCTGCTGCTGGGCCTGCTGGCCGGCGTTGCCCATTGGCTGCTGATTTCGGCGTTCATGGAAGCGCCGGCATCGCTGCTCACGCCGTTCACCTATCTGCAGATGCTGTGGGCAACCTTGCTCGGCTACGTCGTATTCGGACA
>JBKJSU010000493.1:0-5977 GCA_046594415.1 Casimicrobiaceae bacterium
GCCCTTCATCGCGTAGAACTGCGTGTCGCTTTGCGCGAAGCCCACGTCCATGTCGCCCGACATGACGGAGTTGATGTTGAACACCGAACCGCCGGTGGACTCGACCGTGCAGCGCAGGTTGTGGTCCTTGCGCCCGGCGTTGACGAAGCGGCAGATGGCCCCGCCCAGCGGGTAGTAGACGCCGACGATGCCGCCCGTGCCCACAGTGATGAATTTCTGCTGCGCTTGCACGGGCACGGGCGCGAACAGCAGCGCCGATGCAAGGCCGACGGTGGCGGCGGTGGCGAGCAATGGCATACGCATGGCTGAGTTCTCCTGATTGATGTATCGCATCGAGCGCATGGATTCGTAGCGCCCCCGGCAGTCGAGCAGTCTAATCAAGTTTCCGGCAGTTAGATACCCACGGGCCGGTCCCATGGCCCCACCCCATTTGTACTCTCATAGGCGTTCGAGGCGGGGGCGACTAGAATGGTCCTCTGCCTCCATTGCAACAGGGCCTGCGCAAGTCATGGGCGACGTCACCGTACTGCTGAACCGTGCACGCGCCAACGATCGGGGCGCGATCGACGCGTTGTTCGAGCTGCTCTACGACGACCTGCGACGGCTTGCCCACTCGCGCCTTGCGGCCAGCGGGCACCAGACGCTGCTGAACACCGGCGCGCTGGTCCACGAAGCCTATCTGCGCTTTCAACAGGCGGGTCGGATCGTGGTCAACGACCGCGAGCATTTCCTGGCCTATGCCGCCAGCACGTTGCGCTCGGTAGTGGTCGACTTCGTGCGCAAGCGCAATGCGGAACGGCGCGGCGGCGACCTCACGCGCGTGACGTTGAACACCAGCATTGCCGACCCGCTTGGCGCCAGCGACGATGAAATTCTCGCGGTGCACGAAGCGCTCGATCAACTCGCGAAGGTGGACGCGCGCCTGGTGCAGGTGGTGGAGATGCGCTATTTCGCGGGGCTCGACGAAAGCGAGATCGCGGCCGCGCTCGACGTTACCGACCGCACCGTGCGGCGCGACTGGGAAAAAGCGCGTCTGCTGCTGGCGGCAATGATTGGGCGCTGAGCCAGGTCGGACCACCGATGTCCACGCCCGCACCGCAGAGTGCACTCGATTGGCCGCGCCTCGCGGCGCTGCTGGACGATGCGCTGGCGCTGCCCATCGGCGATCGCCGTGCCTGGCTCGACGGCTTGCCGCCGGAACACGCCGATGTGAAATCGGCGCTGGGAGATCTTCTGGCGACAGCTGCCAACGAGGCCGATGGCTTCATGCGCGTGCCGGTGCGCGTACGCCATGCCGACGAACCGGCAGCGGTCATCGCCGCGACCGCACAACCGGGCATGATCGTCGGCCCGTACCGGATGATTCGCGAAATTGGCACCGGTGGCATGGGCGCGGTGTGGCTGGCGCAGCGGGTCGATGCGATGCCGAAGCGGCGGGTCGCGCTCAAGCTGCCGCGTCTTACCTGGGATACGCCGGGTCTCGCGGGCCGGATGGCGCGCGAGCGCGACATCCTGGCCACGCTCGAGCATCCGAACATTGCGCGACTTTACGATGCCGGTGTCGATGCCCAGGGACGCCCCTACCTGGCGATGGAATATGTCGAAGGCAAGGCCATCGATGTTCATTGCAACGATGGTGCCCTTGGCGTGCGGCAGCGCCTCGGCTTGTTTCTTCAGGTCGCGCGTGCCGTCGCGCATGCGCATGCCCGGCTCATCGTGCATCGCGATCTGAAGCCCACCAATATCCTGGTCACGGCCGACGGCAGCGTGCGCCTGCTCGACTTCGGCATCGCCAAGCTGATCGAAGGCGACGCGGGGCATGAAAGCGCCAACGAAACGCACTTGACCCAGCTTGCGGGCCGCGCGCTGACGCCCGACTACGCGGCGCCCGAGCAAATTCGCGGCGAGGCCATCACCGTAGGGGTGGACGTGTACTCGCTGGGGGTCGTGCTCTACGAGCTCCTGGCCGGCCAGCGGCCGTACCAGCTTGCTGCAACGTTGGCGCGCACACTGGAACACGCGCTGGCGGATGTTGATGTCGCGGCGGCATCCACGGTGACGTCCGAACCGTCCCGCGCGCGCCAGTTGCGCGGCGATCTCGATACGATCCTGGCCAAGGCGCTCAAGAAGGTGCCGTCCGAACGTTATCCGACGGTCGATGCCATGGCAGCGGACATCGAGCGCCATCTCGCCGGTGCGCCGGTGCTGGCGCGCCCCGACAGCGTGGGTTACCGATTGTCGCGCTTTGTGCGCAGGCACCGCTGGCCGGTGGGCGTGGCGATTGCGATCGCGTTGGCGCTGCTGGGTGGCGCAATGCCGATCGCCGCCGTGATGATCGCGCTCGCCCTCGGCACTGCTATCGCGTTGTGGCAAGCCGGCATCGCGCGCCGGCAGGCGGCACGCGCGGAGGAGGAGGCGCGCCAGGCGCAGCGCGAGCGTGACCGTGCGCTCGATTTGTCGGAACGCCATGAAGCGGCGATCGACTTCATCCACATCATGCTCGTGGAATCGGCGCAGGACGACGAAAAATTGTCGCTGAACGAATTGCTGGAACGCAGTGAAACGCTTGCTCTCGCAGCATCCGGTGGCCAGCCGGAACAGCAGGTTGCCGTGCTGGATCTCCTCGCGTCGTTCTACACTTCCTTCGGCAACATGGCCAAGGCCGAGTCGCTGCTGGCGCAGGCGATCGAACGACTGCGCCCGACATCCGATGTGTCGCTGCGGGCACAGATCGAGTGCAACCACGCGCTGGTGAGTTCCGAAATCGGCAACGTGGAGATCGCCAAACATACGATCGAGGGCTGGCTGGCTCGCGCTGACGTCGAGCCGCACATTGCGGCCCTTTGCCAGCAATACCTGGCGCAGATCGCGCGCAATCACAACGATGCGAAGGGGGCACTGACCAACGTGCTGGGCGCGCAGGAACGGCTGCGGGCGTCGCGACGCAAGCTGCCCGGGTTCGAGGCTTCGCTTGCCGGCGATATCGCCTACGCGTATTACCTGAACGGCCGCAATGACGAGGCCGATCGACAGTATGCAGCCGCGATCCAGCAGCATCGCGATCTCGGCCGCGGCGAAAGCCCGACGGCGGTGGCCATCCTCAACAACTGGGGCCTGGCCTGCCGGGGCGCCGGCGACGAGAAGCGCGGCCTCGAATTGGTCGAGGAGGTGTTGCGCATTGCCACCAAGCGCTCGGCCAACGGCGCACCACCACCCTACGCGGTCAACAATCATGCATCGAGCCTTTTCGCCCTGGGCCGGTTCGATGAATCCATGCGCGAGGCAGAACGCGCCTTTCACCTGGCGGATCGCGCGGGTGTGGGCGTGTTCCGGCTGAGCGCGCGCATGATCCAATCCTCCATTCATCGGGAGCGCCGTGAATTCGATGCCGCAAAGCGCATCCTCGACGAAGTCGCTTCTTTGGCCGCGGAATTGCCTGAGGATAGCTTCGCGGTGATTGCCCATAAACTCGCCTGCGGCAATCTGGCCTTGCAACTCGGCCAATTCGACGCGGCGCGCGAGGCCGTCGAGCCGGTCGTGCAAATGTTCGACGGGCGCGGCATGCGCATTACCAGCCTGGCCCGCGCGCTGTGCCTGCGCGCGGAGACGCGCTGGCGTCAGGGCGATGTCGTGGCGGCGTTCGCCGATACCCGCCGCGCACTGGATATTGGCCAGGCGTTGCAAGGCGGCATCCCCCATTCCAACACCACCGGGTTGTGCTGGTTGCTGCTGGCGCGGTTGCAGGACGATACCGGCGACCGCATGGCTGCGAGGGTTTCGCTGCAGCATGCCCTTGCGCACCTCTCCGCCGTGCTTGGCGAAGACCATCCGGAAACGCGGCGGGCGCGCCAACTCGAGGCCGCGGGCAGTACTGAAGGCGCGTCTCCGCCGGTGCGTTGACCCGCCTCGTCAACGCTGCAACGGCGTGGTTTGGCGCCCGATCAGCGCCTCCGTCTGCGTCGACCCGGTTTCCGTTGATGTCCGCTTTTCGGACCATTTTGCGTGGTACCGGATAAGGGACCCTTCAATGGTCCGGCGGAGGAGCGACCATGAATCGATTCGGGATACCCGGCTTGGCAATGTTGGCAGCAGGCGCGGCAATGGCGATCGGCGGCACGGCGATGGCACAGATGGTGGATCGCACCAAGGCGCCCAACGCGGCCAATGAAGGCATCGCCAAGACACTGGAGCAGCAGGTCGGCGCCGATCGCGGCGACTGGATGACTCCGGAGTCGTCATCGTTCATCATCTCGCGCGATCCGTTTCGGGCAATCCGGCGCGGAAGGCAGCTCTTCCAGCGCAAGTTCAGTGTCGTCGAAGGCCAGGGTTCGCTGACCAACGATGGCCGCGGCAATGTTGGCGTCAATCTCGCGATCGGGGCGGGAATGACCGACAGTTGCGCGGCGTGCCACGGGCGGCCACGTGGCGCGGCGGGCGTCGGTGGCGACGTTGCCACCCGCCCCGACAGCCGCGATGCGCCGCATCTGTTTGGCCTCGGCCTGAAGGAAATGCTGGCCGACGAGATTACGAGCGACCTGCGCGATGCGCGCGCACGTGCACTGACGTCGGCCCGCGGCACCGGCGTGCCGGTGCAAGTGACGCTCAGCAGCAAGGGCCTTAACTATGGCAGCCTTACCGCGCGCGGCGACGGTTCGGTCGACACGTCGAAGGTCGTCGGTGTCGACACCGACCTGCGCGTGCGCCCATTCTTTGCGCACGGCGGCAAGATTTCCATCCGCGAATTCGTCATCGGGGCACTGAACGACGAGATGGGCCTGCAGGCGGTCGATCCGGAGTTGGCGGGCGCCAAGGCGGGAGGCAGGATGGTGACGCCGTCCGGCATGGTGCTGGACGGCGCATTGGACCAATTGGAGGGGCCGCCTGCCACGCGCGCCGACGAGGATCCTGACCGCGATGGCATCGCCAACGAGATCCCGCGCAGCCTGGTCGACTACCTGGAGTTCTACCTCCTCAACTACTTCAAGCCCGCGATCTACAAGGTCACGCCTTCGGTGCGCCAGGGCCGCGATACCTTCCGCCGCATCGGCTGCGAGACATGCCATGTCGCCGACTTGAGCATTCGGCGCGACCGGCGCGTGGCCGATGTGGAAACGGCCTATGACGCGGAGCGCGGCCTCTTCAACAGCCTGTTCGCCACCGCCACTGCACTGTTCCAGTCGGTCAACGACGGAACCGTCCATCCGCCGCTCAAGCAGCCGTTGCTCGGTTCGTTTGTGGTGAAGAACATCTTCACGGATTTCAAGCGGCATGACCTCGGCGCCAATTTCCACGAGCGCAACTACGACGGCACTATCCGTCGCGAATTCATGACGACGCCGCTGTGGGGCGTGGGCACCACCGCGCCGTATGGTCACGACGGTCGCAGCATCAATCTCACCGAGGTGATCCTGCGCCATGGCGGCGAGGCGGGGAACGCGCGCAACGCCTTTGCGCGCTTGTCCGACGCGCAGCAAAGCAGCGTGCTCGACTTCCTCAATTCGCTGGTGATATTTCCACCGGATGACACGGCGTCCAACCTGAATCCGGGCGATCGCAGTGCGCCGGGCTTTCCGCAATTCGGGCACGGCAACATCAAGCTGCCGGTCCTGTTCAACAATCCGGCGGATCCGGAGTAGCGCCGTGCCCGATCGCGCGCCCGCTTGCGCGCCGATCGGGCAAGGGTGCCCTACGCTCTACTTACCACGCCGTCTCCCGCTCCGCCGTCGCGCCGATCTTGTGGATGGTGAGGTCGGCGCCGTTGAACTCGTCCTCGGGATCGAGGCGCAGGCCCATCGTGGCCTTCAGCGTGCCGTAGATGACGGCGCTGCCGGCCACGGCGATGGCGATGCCAAGCGCGGTACCCAGCACCTGCGAGGCCAGCGCCACACCCCCGAGGCCCCCCAGTGCCTTGGCGCCGAAGATGCCGGCGGCGATGCCGCCCCACGCGCCGCAGATGCCATGCAACGGCCACACGCCC
>JBKJSU010000513.1:0-8182 GCA_046594415.1 Casimicrobiaceae bacterium
GGCCGGCCCGAATGGCTGACCGACGAACGCTACTCGACTCCCAAGGCGCGGCTGCCGCACCTGATGGAGATCTTCGGCAAGATCGAGGAGTGGACGATGACTAAGACCAAGTTCGAGGCCATGGACATCCTGAACGAACACGACATCCCCTGCGGACCCATCCTGTCGATGAAGGAGATTGCGGAAGAGCCAAGCTTGCGTAAGACCGGCACGGTGGTGGAGGTCGATCATCCCAAGCGCGGCAAGTATCTGTCTGTGGGCAATCCGATCAAGTTGTCCGACAGCCCCACCGATGTCACGCGCTCGCCGCTCCTGGGCGAACACACCGACGAAGTGCTGGCGGAGCTGGGCTACAGCAAGGACGCCATCGCGGCCTTGCGCGCCGAAGGCGTGATCTAGTTAGAAAATTAGGGTCAGACTCCAATTTCCGTCACGGATCAATCGGGGTCGGACTCCAGTTCTCATCACAGGTATCGACAACAATCGGAAGCAGACTCGGAAATAGGAGTCTGACCCTAATTTTCAAAGGACCATCATGGCGCACGACAAGTCGGCGGTGCAGCAGATTCTGGGCAAGGCGAAGGCAGATGGCCGCACGTCGCTGACGGCGCCCGAAGGCAAGCTCGTGTGCGATGCCTATGGCATCACGGTGCCGAAGGAGGGTGTGGCCACCACGGCGGCCGAAGCGGCCAAGCTCGCGCATGGCATGGGCTTTCCCGTGGTGCTGAAGATCGTGTCGCCCGAGATCCTGCACAAGACGGAAGCAGGCGGCGTGCTCGTGGGCGTCAAGAACGCGGGCGACGTCGAGTCCGGCTTCGACACGATTATGGCCAACGCGAAGAAATACGACGCCAAGGCTAACCTGCTCGGCGTGCAGGTACAGCAGATGGTCGTCGGCGGCCAGGAAGTGATCATCGGCGCGGTCACCGATCAATCGTTCGGCAAGCTGGTGGCCTTCGGCCTGGGCGGCATCCTGGTCGAAGTGCTGAAGGACATCACGTTCCGGCTGGCGCCGGCCACGAAGGACGACGCGCTGTCGATGCTGGACGGCATCGGCGCGGCCGCGATGCTGAAGGGCGTGCGCGGCGGCGATGCCGTGAATCGCGATGCCCTCGCAACGTTGATCGAAAATGTCTCGCAGCTCGTGTCCGATTTCCCGGAAATCGCGGAGATGGATTTGAACCCGGTGTTCGCGTCGAAGCAGGGCGCGATCGCCGCCGACGTGCGCATCGTGCTCGACTTCACGCCGCCTGTGGTGCGTTACCGCCCGAGCCAGGCCGAGATCGTCGAGCAGATGAACCACATCATGAAGCCCGATGCGGTGGCCGTGATCGGCGCGTCGGATGAGGCCGGCAAGATCGGCAATTCGGTGATGAAGAACCTGATCAACGGTGGCTACAAGGGCAAGATCTATCCGATCAATCCTTCCGCCACGACGATCATGGGTCTGCCCGCGTTCAAGAGCGTAAAGGACGTGCCCGGCGACATCGACATCGCGGTGTTCGCAATTCCCGCCAAGTTCGTCGCGGCGGCCCTGACGGAGGTGGGCGAGAAAAAGATTTCCGGCGCCATCCTGATCCCGTCCGGCTTTGCCGAGACCGGCAACATGGAAGGCCAGCTCGAACTGGTCGACATTGCGCGCAAGTACGGCGTGCGCCTGATGGGCCCCAACATCTATGGCTTCTACTACACGCCGAAGAACCTGTGCGCCACGTTCTGCACCGCCTACGACGTGCGGGGCAAGGCGGCGCTGTCGTCGCAGTCGGGCGGCATCGGCATGGCGATCATCGGCTTCTCGCGCTCCGCGAAGATGGGCGTGTCGGCCATCGTGGGCCTGGGCAACAAGTCCGACATCGACGAAGACGATCTGCTCACTTTTTTCGAGCAGGACGACAACACCGAGATCATCGCGCAGCACTGCGAGGACCTGAAGGACGGCCGCTCGTTTGCCGAAGTTGCCAAGCGCGTGTCGAAGAAAAAGCCGATCGTGATGCTGAAGGCCGGCCGCACCAGCATGGGCGCGCGCGCCGCCAGTTCGCACACCGGCGCATTGGCCGGCAACGACAAGATCTACGAGGACGTGCTGCGGCAATCGGGCGTGATCCGCGCGCGGTCCTTGCGCGACCTGCTCGAATTTGCGCGCGGCATTCCGAAGCTGCCCACGCCCAAGGGCGAGAACGTGGTGATCATCACCGGTGCCGGTGGTTCGGGCGTGCTGCTGTCCGATGCCTGCGTGGACAATGGTCTCTCGCTGATGGCGATGCCGCCGGATCTCGACGCGGCTTTTCGCAAATTCATTCCGCCATTTGGCGCGGCGGGCAATCCCGTCGACATCACCGGTGGCGAGCCGCCCAAGACGTACCAGAACACCGTGCGCCTGGGTCTCGAGGATCCGCGCATTCACGCGTTGATCCTCGGCTACTGGCACACGATCGTGACGCCGCCGATGGTGTTCGCGAAGATCATGGTCGAGGTCGTGGAAGAGATGCGCGCCAAGGGCATTTCCAAGCCCATCGTCGCGTCGTTGGCCGGGGACGTCGAGGTGGAGGAGGCCGCCGAGTACCTGTACGACCACGGCATTCCGGCGTACGCCTATTCGACGGAAATTCCCGTGGCCGTGCTCGGCGCCAAGTACCAGTGGGCGCGCGGCGCGGGCCTCATCTAACCCGCTTCCGATTCGTATGAGCGGCGCTGGGCCGCCCATCGGGGGGGAGCCCCACGGACCGTGGAACCCGGGGATCGCCTCGCGCATTCCGCGCGAAGTGCTGCCTTTTGCGACGATCTTCAGTCCGGAGAATGTGACGACGTCGATCGCCAGCGCGGAAGAGCTGTGCGATCTCACGGGCTTCGACGTGGCCGAACTGGTGGCGTTCCGGCCGCAGCGACTGGTCCTGCACGAACTATTGATCCGCATCACCGCTGATCTCTCCGTCCCGAGCGGCAACAAGGTCGAAGATCTCGGCATCAATTTCCGGAAGATGGTTGGTGCCATCCTGGCCAAACATCTGAACGCAAGGATGGACGACATCGTCGCCGCCTTCGAGGCGACACGGCGGCAATTGGCACAGGTGATTCGCGGCGAGCTCGAGGCCCGGCTGTTCCCGGTGAAGATGGCGTCCGAACCCGTGGCCGCGCGACGTTTCTTCGGCCTGTTTCGCGCCGCCCCGGTGGCCCGGCGCGGCGAAGGCGGTCCTGATGCGGCATCCCCCGACGCCGTGGCGCGAATGTGGGAAGCGGAGGCCAATGAGGCGCCCGATCCGCTGCGCCGAGCCGCCTGCCGCGCGCTCGCCCGCGTGGTCGGGGCGCTGCTTTCCAGGCACGGCGAGCTGTGGGGCACGCCGGAACTCATCGGCGCGGTGGCCACGAACATCGCCTGCAACGACTTCGGCAGCGCCGAGATCGGGCGCCTGCTGGATCCGCTGATACGCGAAGCCGCTGCGCACGAAGGCTACACGCTGCTGCCGCTGCAGGCACAGCCGGTGATCATGAACACCAAGGGCGCCTCCGCAGCCGGCAAGAGCACGATGCGCCCGGTGCAGAAAGCGCTGGCCCAGCGCATTGGCGTAACGTGGGCCGACTTTGCACTGATCAGTCCCGACATCTGGCGCAAGCAATTGCTCGACTACGCATCGCTGGGCGCAGCCTACAAATATGGCGGCGCATGCACCGGCGACGAGCTGCAGATCATCGACCACAAGCTCGATCGTTACATGGCACGCAAGGCGCAGGCCATGGGCACGACGCATCTCCTGATCGACCGCTTCCGCTTCGACAGCTTTGCGCCGGATTCCAACGAGGCGGGCAGCAACCTGCTGACGCGCTTCGGCCACACCGTCTACATGTTCTTCATGCTGACGCCGCCGGAGGCGCTCGTCGAGCGCGCGTGGCGGCGCGGCCTCGACGTCGGCCGCTACAAGGCTGTCGACGACGTGCTGGCGCACAACATCAACGCGTACACCGGCATGCCCGAATTGTTCTTCACATGGGCGCTGCGCGGCGACAAGGACGTCCACTGCGAGTTTCTCGACAATACCGTGCCTTACGGCGAGCGGCCGCTGACCGCGGCCTTCGGCTGGAACGGCGAGCTGAACGTGCTGGACGTGAAGGCCTTGCTCGACATCGAGCGCTTTCGGAAGGTGAATGTCGATGCGACCGGTCCCGCCGCGCTGTACCCCGATCCGGCGGCATTGGCACCGGCGCGCAACACCGCGTTTCTGGCCGCCTGCGCGCGCCGCCTGCCGCAGATGAATTTCGTCGTGCGGGCGACGGGACTGGTCTACCTGCGCATCGAAGCGGGCCTGCCGGTGTGGGTCGACGCGGCGGCGCTGGCCCTGGCACTCGCCAATGAGGATGTGCGCGCCGGCATCGACGCAGTGGCGCCGGCAGCGATGGCAGGCACCCTACCGGGACCTCCGGCGCCGATATACCTGCAGGATCAACTCGGGCCCGAGCGCCTGCACACGCTCGGTCGCTGGGGGCCTGTGGCTTTGTAGGCGAGGCTTCAGCCTCGCAGGTTCGGCGCTTAGGCGAGGTGTAGGCGAGCAGGTTCAACGCGCGATGTACCCGCTGCCGACCCGTCAACAGACCCAGCATCGAACGCGCGTGCAAGCCGCGCGATTACGCCTTCGGCGCCGCCGGCGCGCCGAACAGTCCACGCAACTTCGCCTTCTCGACCTTGCCCATCGCGTTGCGCGGCAACTCGGCCACGAAGTGCACGCGCTTCGGCACCTTGAAGCTGGCGATCTCGCCTTTCAACGCCCCGATCACTGTGGCCTCGTCGACCGGATGACCCGACCGCGCCACGACGACCGCGGTGACCGCTTCGCCAAAATCGGGATCGAGCACGCCGATCACGGCGGACTCGATGATGCCGTCCACGCGATCGATGCGCTCCTCGATCTCGATCGGATAGACATTGAGGCCGCCGGTGATGATGAGGTCCTTGGCGCGTCCGACAAGGCGCAGGTAGCCACGCGCCGGGCCATCGGCCACCAGCTCGCCCACGTCGCCCGTCCTGAAGAAGCCGTCGGCCGTGAATTCCTCGCGCGTTTTTTCCGGCATCCGCCAATAGCCGGCAAAGACGTTGGGTCCGCGCACCTCGACCGCGCCGACCACGCCCGGCGCGCACGGCGTGTCTTCGTCGTCGACCACGCGCACATCCACGCCGGGCAAGGGCCGCCCGACGGTGCCGCCCACGCGCGCGCCGTCGAGCGGGTTGGACGTGTTCATGCCCGTTTCGGTCATGCCGTAGCGCTCGAGTACCGCGACGCCGGTGTGGGCCTCGAACGCTGCAAAGGTTTCCGCGAGCAACGGCGCCGAGCCGGATACGAAGAGGCGCACCCGCGCCGCAATCTCGCGCGTGAATGTCGGTTCGGCCAGGAGTCGCGTGTAGAACGTGGGCACGCCCATCATGACCGTTGCGCGTGGCAGCAACGCCACCACTTCGCGCGGATCGAATTTCGGGAGCCACAGCATCCGCGCGCCCGAGAGCAGCACGCAGTGAATCGCCACGAACAGTCCATGTACGTGATAGATGGGCAAAGCGTGCAGCAGGACATCGCCGCGCGTGAAGCCCCAGAGGCCGACCAGTGCCAGGCCGTTGGACGCAAGGTTACGATGGGTCAGCATCGCGCCTTTCGAGCGGCCGGTGGTGCCGGATGTGTACAGGATCGCGGCGAGGTCCTCCGGCTGCGAAAACACGGTGGCGAATGTCGACGGTTGCACCTGCGCGCGGTCGTCGAGTTCGTCGAGCGTCAGCACGGTGGCGGTGCCGGCGATCGCGGCCACCGCGCCGAGATGCGCCGCGGTGCAGACGATGACCCGTGGCTCCGCATCGCCGAAGAAGTATGCGAGTTCGGCCTTCTGGTAGCCGGTGTTGAGCGGCAGATAAACGAGGCCCGCGCGCAGGCACGCAAGGTAGAGCGCGAGGACGCGCCAATCCTTGTCGAGCTGCGCGGCCACGCGGTCGCCGGGCACGCATCCTGCCGCCACCAGCGCGTTGGCATAGCGCGACGATGCCGCCGCCATGTCGTCGTAGTGGATGACCGGCCCGTTGGGAATCACCAGCAGCGGCTGTTCGGTGCTTTGAGGAAAGTGTCGTTCGAAAAGGGCGTACAGGTTGGCGTTCATGCGTTTCCGGAAGCGTGGCGTGCCGCGTCGAACACGCGGGCAATTTCCTCAGCGCGATCCGCGAGCAAGGATGCGGCATTGGCGATGCAGGCGTCGAGCGTTGCGGGGCCGTGCGGCAAGCCGAAGCAACCCGCATAGTATTGGCGCAGTTCGGGCAGGGCGGCCGGATCGACGGCGCCGGAAATAAGCGTGACCGGAATGCCGCTCTCGGCGGCCAGCCGCGCGACGATGAACGGTGCCTTGGCCAGCAGCGTCTGCGCGTCGCTGCGGCCTTCGCCGGTGATCGCCCAGTCGGCGTCCGCCAGCGCTTCGGGCAAACCGATCAGCGCGGCCACGACGTCGGCGCCCGAGGAAAATTGTCCGCCCAGGATCTGCAGCGCAAAGCCGAGCCCCCCCGCGGCGCCGGCACCGGGCAGCCATGCCGCGTTGCGGCCGACGGCGCCTTCTGCAAGTTGCGCAAAGTGCGCGAGGCGCGCGTCGAGCGTTGCAATGGCCGCGGCCACAACGCCTTTCTGCGGGCCGAAGATGGCCGTGGCACCGCTCGTGCCGCACAGCGGATTGTTGACGTCGGACATGATGTGCAGCGTGCATTGCGCGAGCCGCGGATGCAGCGCGGTTGCTTCCACCCGCACGAGCGCGGCAAGTCCTTCCGGTGTTGGCGCAATGGTTGCGCCGCCGGCATCGGTGAGGCGGATACCCAGCGCCGCCAGCATCCCGCAGCCGGCGTCGTTGGTGCTGCTGCCGCCCAGTCCGATCATGAAGCGCCGCATGCCCTGGTCGAGCAGCGCGGCAATCAGCTGGCCGATGCCGTAGGTCGAGCGCTGCTCGATCGCGACGGCCATCCCCTGCGGGTCGGTGATGCTGACGACCTGCGCGGCTTCGATCACCGCTGTGGCCGCATCGCCGGCATCGAGCACGCCATACGCTGCCGTCACGGGATGGCCTGCGGCCCCACGCACCTGTAGCGTGTGCCGTGTGCCGCGCTTGCCGACGGCGGCCAGCACGGCATCGAGCGTGCCCTCGCCGCCATCGGCCATGGGCCGCAACCGGATGTCGGCGTCGGGCATCGCCCGCGCCACGCCACGCGCAATCGCCGCCGCCACGTCATGGGCAGCGAGCGATCCCTTGAACGAATCCGGGGCGATGACGACGCGCAACATTCCTGGCAACTCCGCAACGAGGCGGCCACGATAGTAGCGCAGGTGGCCCGCGGGAGTGAACGCAGCGGTGCGTCACGCTGCGTCCGCCGCGGCAAGTGCGCGCCGCCGGGTCAGTCGCGGTCGTCGTCCTCGCCATGCGCGGCGCGCGTGATGCGATCGCGCACGGCCAACCAGGCGGCATCGTCGGGAACATCTTCGATCAGGATGGACGCGGCGCCGGCGGCATCGAGCGCGCGCAGGCTTGCATAGAGATCATGCGCGAACGCATCGTGGGCCATCGGCGCGACGCGCCACTGGCCGGCGAATCCCGGCGGCCGCAGCACCGTGCGGGCCAGCACCGCCACATTGACGCCGGCCTGCAATGCCTCGCTCGCCAGCATGGACGCCGGCAGCAGGCGCGCCGGTGTCCGTGGCGCGTAGTGCGAAGCCAGCGTGCCCGAGGCGCGCGGCGCAGCGGCATCAGCCAAACGCGGTACCCGACCCAGCACGCGCGCGATGTCGTCGACCGCGATGCCGCCGGGGCGCAGCAGAAATGGCTCGTTGCCGCGAAACGCGACGATGGTGCTTTCGATGCCGACCATGCATTCGCCGCCGTCGACGATCATCGCGACATCCGTGCCGAGATCGTCGGCAACGTGCGCGGCGGTGGTCGGCGAGATCCGGCCGAAGCGGTTGGCCGAGGGCCCCGCAATGCCGTCGCCGCCCTGGGCGCGAAACGCCTGCAACAACCGTTGCGCAACCGGATGCGACGGCACGCGCAGGCCCACGCTGTCCTGCCCGCCGGTAACGACATCGGCCACGCCCGCGGCGCGCGGCAGGATCAGCGTGAGCGGCCCCGGCCAGAACGCCGCCGCCAGTGCCCGCGCACCCGCCGGCACGTCGCGGGCCCACGC
>JBKJSU010000052.1:0-2902 GCA_046594415.1 Casimicrobiaceae bacterium
ACGACCTGGCTTGCGATGATCTCCTCGGCGAGCTGGCGCGTGAGCGGATCGCGGCCATGAATCAGCATTAGACGCGCCATCTCGACTGCGCCCTCGTGGTGCGGGATCATCATGGCGAGAAAGTCTATGTCGGCGTTGCCGGTATAGTTGGGCGCATGCATGTCGTTCATCATCCGTTGCATACCCGCATCCATTTCCTTGGCGAAGCGCGCGAAGTCCGCCGAATACTTCGCCGGCGCCGCGCCCGCGCGCATTGGGTGCTCGTGCATCTGTTGTGCGAGCACGGCACTCGCAACAAACCAGGCAAGGAAGGCCAGATAACGTAACATCGCGCCTCCTAAGCCGTCGGCCCCTTATAGCCCGGGCGAACATACACCAAGTTGATACTTTTCTTGTTGCGCAGCTCGCCTGAGGGCACTTTCAGCGCACCGAGCGGGATCTGCGCAACAAATTTCGGGCTGAAGGGATCGGACACATCGAACGCGCTGCAGCACGTCTGGCCCGCATTGGGTGTTCCGGGCAATTCGTCCTGTTCGTGCGCGATATAAAGTAGATCGTTGGCGGGATTGGTCCAGATGCCGTGCGCTTCACGCGCGTGCGAGAAGAACGTACCCACCACCTTGCGCGCACCAGGCGCAACGCTGCGGTCGACGATGGCGATCTGGCTGGAGGCCGCCCCACCCGGGCCGTTGTCGTCCACCCGCGCAAGACTCGCGTAAACCACACTGCCCTTACGATTGTCGACGAACTCGACGTGGTTCGGCCGCGCCAGGTCGCCGAGCGGAACGGCGTCGAGCAGACCGAAGGGTTCGGCGCAAGAACGCGCGGAAATGGTGTCGGCCAGCTTGTGCGAGAACCAGACCTCCTTGCCGTCAGGCGCAGTCTTGAGAAAGGGCGTGAAACCCGGCTTGTCCTGGCCGCTAATGTCAAGCGATGTGAGCCGTTCCGGGCGCGAATAGCCATTCGCATCGGGGTTAACGCGGAATACGTCGACCTTCGACACTTTCTGGCTGGCAACGAAAGCGATCTGGCCCGTCTTGTCGAACCAGACCTGGGCTGGACCGTTGACAGCACCAACGAAGCGCAGGATCGCACCCGACTCAATGCCGCCCGCCTGGCGCACGGCGCGCTCCACGTCGAGAATGGCGATGCGGTCCTCGCCGCGCAGCGTGACCCACAGTTCCTTGCCATTGCGAGTGAAGGTCGGCTCGTGCGGCTCGCGCCCGACCAGGATGCCGCTGGAAAGCCGTTCCGCATTGGTCGTCGGGCCCGCCTGAGGATTCGGCGTATTGCCGACGACTTTCTTCGCCGCGGCGTCGATCAAGTAGATGTTGCTGGAGCCACGGCCACTGGTGGCGAGAAACCTGCCATCGGGCGATGGCACCGCCCCATGGGCGTCGACGCAACCGTGATAGAGCGGCTTGTGAATCATCGCCGCGTGTGTGGGCATCACGCCCGCAGTGATCAGCCGAAAGGGAGGGCGCGGGTCCTCGTCGAAGCTGGTCAAATTGATGGTAGTTTCAACGGTATTACTCCGTGGATCGATCACCGTGATCGTGTTCGAGTCCTCGTTGGTGATGTAAACGCGGTCGTTTGGCTCAATGCTCGCCGCGCCCGCTTGCGCGAAAACAGTCCCAGTGCCGACAGCGCCAGCGGCCACGCCCGCGGCAGCGACTTTGAGGAAATCACGTCTTGTTTCATTCATAACTTCTCCAGATGACCGGCCGGATCATTCGGCCCCATATGTTCGACCTATTGAGTCTAGTGCATTTTCGTTAAAGCCACGACCGCGGTCGATGCACAGCTTTGTCCACGTATTACCGGCAATCGCGAACGTCGCCTTCGACGAAGGTGGCAATCGGACACTCTCGGCAGCGGACATTGCTGGTCGGTCGCGTTGGGACCATGACCATCAGTTGGTTGTGAAGCCCCAGATCATCGCCAACGAGGCCAGCAAGCCCTGTCGGTGGTACGCGTGTGGTAACCAAGCCGGCTGTGGCCGATTGCTTGCGATTTTCCCTATGAGAATTCGTCCGGTTCGATTCCGGGTAGGCGCGGAATCGGACCCACGTAAGCAAAGGTTGGTTGCCGGTTCCCTCTTCTACCGACAGCTCTCGATCCGTTCCGGTCGTACAGTCGCGAGTGAAGCTGACGTTCACGATCCTCGCTTTGCATCAGATAGGAGCAGTTTCATTTCCGGCAGACTCGAAGCAACCGAGTTCGCCCATGGTGAGCATGGAGGGCGCCACGCCGGCAAGCGCGGCACCCACGATACTCTGCAACGCCAGCCTGCTTGGCCGGGACTACGCTTGCACGTTCATGCCTTGGACGATGCATACGAGCAACTTGGCCGGCGCCGATGGTCGCCCTGCGGAATCTCGCCCTCGGCTTGTGCCCGCACAAGGCATCGGCGAAGGCGCTGTAGAGGCTGCCCGGATTCAGGCGCAGCTTTGGGCACAGCTTCGCGCTGCCCCTGCCCATCGCGCCGATCACGGTGTCGTTGCTGTGGCATCCGCGGATGGATGGCGATCCCGCGGATCGCTGGCTGCGCAGGGGCGTGCGCGACGCATGCGGCGCGCAGGGCCGCTTCGTTGCAAGGTCAGATGCTTCCATCGCATGAGTTCCAATGTCACCTACGTTCGTTCATACGGTGGGGCACCCCTTGGCTAGAGCATGCAAAGCGGCGCGCACAATAGCGTTCGCACTTACACCAAAGAAATCGCGTAGGGCGGCCCGGGTGTCGCTACGGCCAAAGCCGTCGGTACCCAGTGTGAGGTAGCGCCGACCTGCAGGCACCAAGGCTCGAACGCTTTCAGGCACGGCGCGCACGTAGTCGGTGGCGGCGATCACCGGGCCTCGGCTGGCGGCAAGTTGTTGCGCCAAAAAGGGCGTGCCCGAGTCG
>JBKJSU010000104.1:0-5959 GCA_046594415.1 Casimicrobiaceae bacterium
AGCGGCGTCACGCGCGTGCGCATCAACAAGGCGTTCTATCGGCCGGCCGAAGTGGAGCAGTTGCTGGGCGACCCCGGCAAGGCGCTGCGCGAACTGGGCTGGGCGGCCAGCACGCCGCTCGAGGAATTATGCCGGCTGATGGTGGCGGCGGACATGGCCCGCGTGGAACGTGGTGTCTCCTACTGAACGCATCCTGGTCACCGGTGCCGGCGGCTTCACTGGCCAGTATCTCTGCGCGCTGCTGCGCGAGCGCGGGCACCGCGTCATCGGGCTCACTGAGCATGCGCCCGCCAACGCGGACGAAGTCCGTGCCAACCTGCTCGACCGGCCATCGATGCAAGCGGCCATTCGCGCCGTGGCCCCCGACCGCGTCGTGCACCTGGCGGCCATCGCCTTTCCCGGTCACGCGCGTGTCGAAGAAATTTATCGAACCAATCTCGAAGGCTCGCTGACGTTGCTGGAGGCGCTGGCCGACACCGGGCACGGCAAGGCGGGAGTGCTGCTGGCCAGCACGGCCACTGTCTACGGCGCCGTCGATTCCGCGGGCATCGACGAATCGTCGCCGCTCAATCCGGGCACGCATTACGCTGTCAGCAAGCTGGCGATGGAACAGATGGCGCGGCTCTTTGCGGCGCGGTTGCCCATCACCGTCGTGCGGCCCTTCAACTACACGGGACCGGCTCAGCGCGAACCTTACCTCGTGCCCAAGATCGTGCGCCACTTCGCGGAAGCTGCGCCATTCATCGAATTGGGCAACATCGATGTCGTCCGCGATTTCCTGGATGTGCGCGCGGTGGTCGACCTGTATGCGCGCCTTATCACCACGCCGGCGGCGGCAGGGCAGACGATCAATATCTGCTCGGGTACGGGCCGGTCGATCCGGTCGATCGTGGTGGCGCTGGAAGGCATCACCGGGCGCACGATCGAAATCCGCGTCAATCCGCAGTTCGTGCGCGTGGGTGAGCCGCAGCAGATGGTGGGATCGTCGGCACGCCTGCACCAGCTGGTCGGCGCGCCATTGCCCATTCCATTTGAAACCACGCTGCGCGACATGCTGGCTGCCAGCGCTGCACAGGCGACCAACCGATGACCCCACCTGCCGCCACCAACACCATCACCACGCTCGATGCGCTGCTCGCGCTCTTTGGCGAGCCCGGCAAGGCCTCGACGAAGAAGGAAATTCCGTACATCCATCCGCACTATCGCGCGCTGATCGAGGCCTCGCCGTTCGCGATCCTGGCCACGTCAGGGCCGAGCGGACTCGATGCATCGCCGCGCGGCGATCCGCCCGGATTCGTGCTGGTCGAAAACGAGACGACGCTACTGCTGCCCGAGCGTCGCGGCAACAATCGCGTGGACAGCCTGCACAACATCGTGGTCGATCCGCGCGTGGCGTTGCTGTTCCTGATTCCAGGGCTCGGCGAAACGCTGCGGGTGAACGGCACCGCCACCATCAGCATCGAACCGGCGCTGCTGCAACGCTTTGCGATGGGCGACAAGCCACCCAAGTGTGTGCTGGTGATCCGGGTGGAAACGGTCTACTTCCAGTGCGCGCGGGCCATCCTGCGCTCGCGGCTGTGGGACCCGCCGACCCCGGGGATCACGGATACGATTCCTTCGCCGGGCCGGATCCTGGAAGCGATTACCGACGCGCAGATCGACGGCGATAAGTACGACCGCGAATTGCCCGATCGCCAGCGCGACACGTTGTATTGACGGAATGTCGTAGGCAAGGCTCGCCTATGTCAGCCAATGCGATCAGCGTTTGGCGGCAATGCGGGGCGCCATTGTGGCCCCGCCGAAACATTCGCGAGTGGCGCCAGCCCGCTACCCGGAACGTGACCAGGTGGCGGGTGGGGAGGGCGCTAGAGCACTTCCGCCGCGTGGTCGGCCAGCCGCGAGCGCTCGCCGCGCTGCAGCGTGACGTGGCCCGAGTGCGACCAGCCCTTGAAGCGGTCGACCACGTAGGTGAGGCCGGAACTGCCTTCGGTGAGATACGGCGTGTCGATCTGCGCGATGTTGCCGAGGCACACCACCTTGGTGCCGGGACCGGCCCGCGTGATCAGCGTCTTCATCTGCTTGGGCGTCAGGTTCTGCGCCTCGTCGATGATCAGGAACTTGTTGATGAACGTGCGGCCGCGCATGAAATTGAGGCTCTTGACCTTGATGCGCGAGCGGATGAGATCGCGCGTGGCGGCGCGGCCCCATTCGCCGGCCTCGTCGTCGGTCTTGTTGAGCACGTCGAGGTTGTCCTCCAGCGCGCCCATCCACGGATTCATCTTTTCTTCCTCCGTGCCCGGCAGGAAGCCGATGTCCTCGCCCACCGGCACGGTGACCCGCGTCATGATGATTTCGGTGTACACCTTGAACTCGAGCGTCAGCATCAGCCCGGCCGCGAGCGTCAGCAACGTCTTGCCCGTGCCGGCCTGCCCCAGCAGCGTGATGAAATCCACGTCGGGATTCATCAGCAGGTTGAGCGCGAAGTTCTGCTCGCGGTTGCGCGCCGTGATGCCCCACACGCTGTTCTTGGCGTGGCTGTAGTCCTTCAGCGTCGACAACAGCGCAGTCTTGCCCGTGATTTCCTTCACGATCGAATAGAAGGGCGCCTCGTCCTTCTTTTCGCGGTACAGGAACTCGTTCTGCAGCAACGACGGAATTAGCGGGCCGCTCAACCGGTAGTACGTGTGGCCACCCTGCTGCCACGATTCCATGCCCTTGCCGTGCTTGTCCCAGAAGTCGGCGGGCAGTTCGCGCGTGCCGGAATAGAGAAGCTCGGTGTCCTCCAGCACCTTGTCGTTGAAGTAGTCCTCGGCCGCCATGCCCAGCGCGCGCGCCTTGATGCGCATGTTGATGTCCTTCGACACCAGGATCACGCTGCGCTTGGGGTGGGTATGCGCCAGGTGCATCACGACGGCGATGATCTGGTTGTCGGCCTTGCCGCCGGCCAGCGACGCGGGCAGCGCCGTGGCGATGTTCTCGGTTTGCAGGAAGAGGCGCCCCGTGGCTGCGCCATTGGATTTTTCCGCGAGCGGGATGCCCTTGGCGATACCTTCGGTGGTTTCGCCGTGCGCGGTGACGAGATCGTCGAGGAAACGGCTGACCTGGCGCGCGTTGCGGGCCACTTCGGTCATGCCTTTCTTGTTGTTGTCCAGTTCCTCGAGCGTGAGGATGGGCAGGTAGATGTCGTGCTCCTCGAACCGGAAAAGGCTCGTGGGATCGTGCATCAGGACATTGGTGTCGAGGACGAAGAGTTTCGTCGCGGTCGCGGGGCCGGACTTGGCCGGCTGGCGGGAGGGCAGGAGTTGCAGCGTGGATGGAGCGGGGCGCAGCTTGCGTTCGACCATGGGCCTCCAGATGGCGGGACTTGAAGCGTTCGACTCCCGCCTATCGTGCCCCCGAATGCCCGCGGGCACAAGCCCTAGTGGTTTGACCGGACGGGCGGCGCCGCCGCTTGTGGTGCAAAGCGGACAACACCAGGTGACCCGCCGGCCGGAGTGTTACAGCGCCATGACATACGCCAGCACCTCGTCAACGTGGCCCGGCACCTTTACGCCGCGCCACTCCTGCACCAGCTTGCCCGTGCCGTCGATCACGAACGTGCTGCGCTCGATGCCCCGCACCTGTTTGCCGTACATGCTTTTCATCTTGATGACGTCGAACATGGCGCAGAGCTTTTCGTCGGTGTCGGCGATCAGGTCGAACGAAAAATCGAGCTTGGCCTTGAAAATTTCGTGGGACTTCAGCGTGTCGCGCGAAACGCCGACAACAATCGCATTGGCCTTGAGGAACTTGGGATACGCGTCGCGGAATTGCGCGCCCTCGGTGGTGCAGCCGGGCGTATTGTCCTTCGGGTAGAAGTACAGGACGACCGTGGTGCCCAGGTGGTCGGCAAGCTTGAACGTGCTGCCGGTGGCGGGCGCTTCGAAATTAGGTACTTTCTTGCCGAGCATGACAACTCCCTGATGGGGCATTGAAGAATCGGATCAGGCCAGGACGACTTCACCCAGGAACTCGGGGCCTTGTACCAGCAGCGTTCCCGTGCGGCCGGCGATGCTGCCGAGGCCTGTCTCGCAGCGCGGCAACGCCATCGGCTCCACCGCCTCGTACAGCATCCGTGTGGGGCCGAGTGTCCAGCCCTGGGCCTTCCAGCCGACCAGCAATTGCTCGAAGGCGGGTGCCAGGCGCATGCCTTCGAGCTCGGCGTGCAGCGTGAACACCTGGTCGCCCATGCTCGAATCGCGGGTGCGCTCGAGCAGGTGGGCCGCCACGTTGTCTTCGGTGACGCCGTCGATGCCGACCATTTCGTCGAGCGTGGGCAGCGTGGTGGGAAACTGCGGACAGCGGACCAGCTCGGCGTTCCACACCGGCAGGTAGGGATGCGTGCCGCGACCGTCGGAGCAGTAGTCGAAGCCGAGACGCTGCGTAAAACGCAGCGCGTGCACGTTCATCTGCCATCCGGCCGCGCCGTGCGTGTGCGGCGGCTCGCGCATGATGTCGGTGAAGCGGTCGCAGGCGCGGCGCATTTCGTCCAGCGTCCACTGCGCGTCGGCAGCGGCCAGGCCATCCTGCCAGCGAATGTGGTCCCAACAATGCACGCCGGTCTCGTGGCCCGCGTCGCGCACGCCCTGCATCACGTCGGCCGCGCGTAGTCCGATGTCGGGGCCGGGCAGCAGCGTGCCATACAGCAGCGTCTTGACGCCGTAGTGCTTGACTACGGAGGTGCGCCGCACCTTGCCGACAAAGCCCGGCCTGAATACGCGCTTGATCGCGCGGCCGGTGTGGTCGGGGCCGAGCGAAAACAGGAACGTGGCGGTGATGCCGTATTTGCGCAGCAGTTCGACGAGCCGGGGAACGCCCTCGCGCGTGCCGCGCAGCGTGTCGACGTCGATCTTGAGCGCCAGCCTCATGCGGAAATTAATCGACGAGTCCGCGCGCTTCGGCCACCTGCGCGCGGTACGCGTCGAGGATGCGCCGCAGCGCATCTTCCATCCCCACCACCGGCTTCCAGTCGAGATCGGCGCAGGTGTTGGTGATCTTGGGCACCCGGTTCTGCACGTCCTGATAGCCTTTGCCGTAATAGGACTCGGCCGTGGTGTCGATCAGGCTGACCTTGGCGGCATTGTCCGCGTACTCCGGATACGTCTTGGCCATCGCCAGCATTTTCTCTGCCAGCTCGCGCACCGACCAATTGTTGGCCGGGTTGCCGATGTTGTAAATCTTGCCCGACGCAATGCCCTTGGGATTGTCGATGATCGTGACCAACGCCGCGATGCCGTCGTCGATGTAGGTAAAGGCGCGCTTCTGCGTGCCGCCGTCGACCAGCTTGATCGGTTCGCCGCGCACGATGTGGCCGAGGAATTGCGTGATCACCCGCGAGCTGCCTTCCTTGGCGGTGTTGATCGAATCGAGCCCCGAGCCGATCCAGTTGAAGGGCCGGAACAACGTGTAGTCGAGGCCTTCCTGCATGCCGTAGGCGTGGATCACGCGATCCATCAGCTGCTTGGCGCACGAATAGATCCAGCGCGGCTTGTTGATGGGCCCCAGCACCAGCTCGGAGGCTTCCGGGTCGAACTCGGCATCGCGCGACATGCCGTACACCTCGGACGTGGATGGAAACACGATGCGTTTGCCGTAGCGCACGCACGAACGCACGATGGGAAGGTTGGCCTCGAAGTCGAGCTCGAAAACGCGCAGCGGCTCCTTCACGTACGTGGCCGGCGTGGCGATGGCCACCAGCGGCAGGATCACGTCGCACTTCTTGACGTGATATTCGATCCACTCGCGGTTGATCGTGATGTCGCCTTCGAAGAAATGAAAGCGCGGGTCCCCCAGCACGTCGCCCAGCCGGTCGGACTGCATGTCCATGCCATGGATGTGCCAATCCGTGTCCGCGAGGATCTTCTTGGACAGATGGTGGCCGATGAAGCCGTTGACGCCGAGGATCAGGACACGTTTCATG
>JBKJSU010000220.1:0-2638 GCA_046594415.1 Casimicrobiaceae bacterium
CAGCCGGCGCTGTATCGCGACTTCAGCCTGGCCGATGCCGCGCCACTGCGCGAACAGGCCGGCGTGACGGCCGTCGTGCTCGTGCAGGCGGCGCCGACGGGCGCGGAGACGCGATACCTGCTGGACCTCGCGGCCGCGAGCGACGGCATCGTGAAGGGCGTGGTCGGGTGGGCCGACCTCGCGGCACCGGACGCCATCCCCACGCTGCGGCGCTTGGCGCGTGACCCGCTGCTGAAGGGCGTGCGGCCCATGCTGCAGGATGAGCCCGACCCCGCGTGGATCCTGCGCGCCGACGTCGCGCGCACGCTGGAGGCCCTGCCGCGTCTTGGTTTGCGCTTCGACGCGCTGATCCGGCCGGGGCAATTGCCTGCACTGCTGCAGATGCTGGAGCGCCATCCCGATCTCGCGGTGGTCATCGATCATGCGGCCAAGCCCCACATTGCGTCGGGCATGTGGACGCAGTGGACGGAACAGATGCGCGCTGCTGCAGCGTCGCCGCGCGTGCGCTGCAAGGTGTCGGGTCTCGTCACCGAGGCCGGGATGGGCTGGACCATCGACCAGTTGCGCCGCTATGTCGACTTTTTGGCGGAGTGTTTCGGGCCGCAGCGCTTGATGTGGGGCAGCGATTGGCCGGTCGTCAACCTCGCCGGAACCTACCAGAGCTGGTTCGCGGCAACCGTGGCGATCACGGCCGGCTGGTCGGCAGAGGACCGCACCGCGCTGATGGGCGGGACGGCGCGTCGTTTCTACGGGCTGTAACCGTCCGCGTATCGCTGCGACGGGCTGTATTCGTCTGCAGCCTCGGCTACGGGTCGGCGGAAGTACCCGCCAATCGCCTCAGTAGATATGCCGCTCGACCTTGGCCTGGTGAATGATGGTCGTCGCGATCTCTTCGATCGACTTCGTCGTGGTGTTGAGCATCGGAATGCGCTCGCGCACCATCATGGCCTCGGCTTCGCGCACCTCGTAGCGGCAGTTGTCGAGCGACGCATACGCACTGTCGGGGCGCCGCTCCTCCCGGATCTGGCGCAGGCGCTCCGCCTGGATCGTGAGTCCGAAGAGCTTGCTGCGCCAAGGCTGCACCGAGGCGGGCAGCTTGCGATCGGCGAAATCGTCCGGCGTCAACGGAAAATTGGCGGCGCGAATGCCGAATTGCAGCGCCAGGTAGAGCGACGTCGGCGTCTTCCCGCAGCGCGACACCCCCACCAGGATCACCTGCGCCTTCGACAGGTCGCGCGTGCTCACGCCATCGTCGTGCGCCTGCGTGAAGTTGATGGCCTCCATCCGCGCGAAGTACTCGTGGCTGTCGGCGATGCCGTGCGATTTGCCCGCGGCATGCGAACTCTTGGTGCCCAACTCGGCCTCGAGCGGCTGGATGAACACACCGAAGAAGTCGAGCGTCAGCGCCCGCGCGTCGCGGCGGATGATCTCGCTCATGGCCTCGTCCACGACCGAGCTGATCACGATCGGGCGGCGGCCCTCGCGGTCCGCCGTCTCGTTGACCTGGCGCACGGCGGCGTCCACCTTGTCCGGCGAATCGACGAACGGAATGGTCACCCGCTTGAAGCGGATGTCGTCGAACTGGGTGAGGAGGCTGTTACCGAGCATCTCCGCCGTGATGCCGGTGCGGTCGGACAGAAAAAAGACGGTGCGACGGTCGGGCATTACCAGCGCGACCACACGGGCGTGACACCGGCCGGCAGCGGCGGCAGGTCGCCCAGGTCGAGCCAGCTTTCGCCGGGACCGTGGTAGTCGCTGCCGCAGGACGCGAGCAGACCGAACGTGCGCGCATAGGTGGCGTATTCCGCGTACTGCGCCGCGGTGTGGGACGACGACAGCACTTCGATGCCGTCGCCTCCCGCATCGCAAAATTCGCCGAGCAGGCGCCGCATGCCGGTGGGGGAGACTTTGTAGCGGCCCGGATGCGCGAGCACGGCCTGGCCACCGGCCGCATGAATCCACTGCACCGCGTTGGGCAGCGTGGCCCATTCGTGTTTGACGTAACCGGGCTTGCCCGGCGTGAGATAGCGCTTGAACGCGTCGCGCGTCTCGCGGACGCGCCCGGACTCGACCAGGAAGCGCGCAAAGTGTGTACGCGAGATGAGCGCCTCGCTGGTGACGTAGCGGCGCGCGCCCTCGTAGGCACCCGGGACCCCCGCAGCGGCCAACGAATCGGCCATCAGCCGCGCGCGGCTGTCGCGGCCGCTGCGAATGGAGGCGAGGCCCTCGCCGAGAACGAGGTTGGCCGGATCGATCTGCAATGCCACCACGTGGATCGTGTGGCTTTCCCAGCTGACGGACAACTCCGCGCCCGGCACCAGCGTGATGTTGCTGGCCGCTGCAGCGACGCGTGCTTCGGCCAGCCCGTCGGTGTTGTCATGGTCGGTGAGCGCGAGGAAGTCGACGCCGCGCGCCGCGGCGCGCTGCACCACGGCGGCAGGCGCCAACAGTCCGTCGGAATAGGTCGAATGCGAATGCAGGTCGTAGCGGGGCATGGGTGAATCCGGCAGCGCGGCAGGTGGAGCATGCTGATGCCGCGAAAAACTTGAGATAAGTCTTTGATTCTAGCAGAATAGCGGGTTATTCCCTCGCATGTGCCCGCGCGGGTGGCAACGGTCGCGCGGCACCGGCGGCTAAT
>JBKJSU010000297.1:0-3025 GCA_046594415.1 Casimicrobiaceae bacterium
GAACAAGCCCACGCGCTCTTGTTGCGCGCACTGGCCCTGGACCGGGGATTCGCGCGTGCCCATGCCGGACTTTCTTTCACTCACTACTCGCGCGCCTTCCTCGACGCGGTACCGGCACCCGATGCGGAAGTGGAGTTGGCGCTCCAATTTGCTCGGCAGAGCATCGACCTCGACCCGCGCGACGCGATGGGGCACTGGATGCTGGGACGAGCCCGTTTTCTCGCACGGGAGCACGATCAAGCGATCCAGTCGGGCAACAGATCGCTCGCGGTCAACCCGAACTTCGCCCAAGGCCATTACGCGCTCGGCTTCATCCGTGCGCATACGGGCATTCCCACGCAAGCGCTACCGGCACTGGCTGCCGCCGAACGACTGAGCCCGTACGATCCGCTCCTCTTTGCGATCGAAGGTTCGCGCGCGATATCGCTGGCGATCGAAGGCAAGTACGACGAGGCAGCGGCCTGGGCCGTTCGCGCCACCAGCGAGCCGAACGCTCACTTCCACATGCATGCGGTCGCTGCCGCATGCCTGACTCTGGCAAAGCGGCATGACGAAGCGCGTGCCTACGCGCAGCGGGCGTGCCGCGCCCACTCCGGCTATTCGATCCGCGTCTTCGCACGCAGCTTTCCCCACAAGTTTGCGGCGCACGGGGAACTGCTGGCACAAGCGTTGCGAAGCGCGGGCGTGCCTGACGGTGAGCCTTGAAGCGAACGGCTCGCCACAGGTTCCTGCTAAACGTCAAGTCCGAGCTTCAAAGATCTGGGAGATCGCTGCGGCAAGCTGTCATTTCAGCAGAAGGTGCACCGCCGGCTTGTCAATGAACTCCAGTTGACGAGAACGCCTGTCGCGCCTCGCCGCTGCGGTCATGACTTCTACCTAGATGTGAACGTCAGCACGCCGCTAGAGTGCTCGAAACTTCACATTCGGTGCGCCATGCTCAGCTATTCCCTCGAGGCGTTCGGCAAGCCACTGGCTCAGGTGCTGCGTGAGACGCCGCATCCCGGCGGCACTGAAGTCGTCGTGCGCGTTGGCAGTTGTGGGCTGTGCCATAGCGATATCCATCTGCAAGATGGCTACTTCGATCTGGGCAACGGCAACAAGCTGGATCTGAGTCGTGGAATCGCGCCGCCTCGCGTGCTCGGCCATGAGATCGCCGGCACGGTGGCGGCTGTCGGCCCCGATGCCACTGGCATCGCGGTAGGAGATCGTCGAGTGGTGTTTCCGTGGATCGGCTGCACCGCCTGCGGTCCTTGCAAGAAAGGGCACGAGGAGCTGTGCATGGCTCCGCGTGCCTTGGGCCTCAACCGCGATGGCGGCTTTGCCGACCACGTGCTGGTGCCGCATCCACGCTACCTCTTTGCCTATGACCCGCTGCCCGAATCCCAGGCCTGCACCTATGCCTGCTCGGGACTGACCGCCTATGGCGCGCTCAAGAAGTGCGCGCCGCTCGGAGCGGGCGACACGCTGCTTGTCATCGGGGCCGGTGGCGTTGGCCTGTCGGGTGTTCGTATGGCGGCGGCGGCACTGGGCGTCAGCCCCGTGGTGGCTGAGATCGATCGCAGCAAGTGGGATCTGGCGCGGGAGGCCGGTGCCACCGACTGCCTGGACCCCACCGATGCCGACGGATTCAAGGCTTTCATGAAGGCAAGCGGTGGCGCGGCGGCAGTGATCGACTTCGTTGGCGCCGCGGCCACGTTCTCCTTCGGCTTGTCGGCACTGCGCAAAGGCGGCAAGCTGGTGTGCGTGGGCCTGTTCGGAGGCGCTGCGGCGGTGATGCCAGCCATGCTGCCGCTGCGAGCGGTCACGATCACTGGCTCCTATGTTGGAAGCCTCTCCGAGATGGGCGAGATGATGGCCTTGGCGCGCCAGGGCAAGCTGCCGGCGATGGCGGTGACGCCCCGCCCGCTGGCAGAGGTCAACGAGGCCCTGTCCGCGTTGCGCAGTGGCGCGATCCGTGGCCGCGCCGTGCTGCAGCCTTGAGCGGCAATCCTGGCCAAGGCTCCGGTAATACGCTTTCGCGCCCATGACACGCCTGGTTCAGGGCGCTCGCACGGGCGATTGGTGAACGGACGCTCCTCCGTGGCTTTTCGAGGCATGGCGGTCTGACCTCCACTCCTAACCTGCCGCCATAAGATTCTGAGATCTTGATGGATTGAAAAGGACGCTGGTGGACGGTGTTTCGACCACTTTTACCCATGAAAAAAGCCCCTTTCGGGGCTTGGTTCAGAGGCTAGCTTGGCGGAGCCGGAGGGATTCGAACCCTCGATGCAGGTTTTGCCCACATACTCCCTTAGCAGGGGAGCACCTTCGGCCACTCGGTCACAGCTCCGTGGGGCGAATTCTAGCGGCTTGCCTCCGCGCCGACGATCACGGCGCCTGCTCGAGGCCGAAGGCCTTGTGCAGCGCGCGCACCGCCAGCTCCATGTACTTCTCGTCGAGCACGACGCTGGTCTTGATCTCGCTCGTCGTGATCATCTGGATGTTGATGCCCTCGTCGCTCAGCACGCTGAACATCCGGCTCGCGACGCCGACGTGCGAACGCATGCCGATGCCCACGATCGAGACCTTGCAGATCCGGTCGTCGCCCACCAGCCCCGCGGCGCCCGTCTTCGGGATCACGGCGTTCTTCATGAGCTCCATCGTGCGCCCGTAGTCGTTGCGCGGCACCGTGAACGAGAAATCGGTGCGGCCGTCGTGGGAGACGTTCTGGATGATCACGTCGACGTCGATGTTGGCGTCGGCGACCGGCCCGAGGATCATGTGGGCGATACCCGGGCGGTCGGCGACGCCCATCAGGCTGATCTTGGCCTCGTCGCGGTTGAAGGCGATGCCCGATACGACAGCTTGTTCCATGTTGACGTCTTCCTCGAAGGTGATGAGCGTGCCCGAGCGGGCTTCTTCTTCGATCGCGATGTCCCAGGGCGTGAAGCTCGACAGCACGCGGGTCGGCACACGGTACTTGCCGGCGAATTCGACCGAGCGGATCTGCAGCACCTTGGAGCCGAGGCTCGCCATCTCGAGCATC